>JAQUQV010000004.1:0-15530 GCA_028715905.1 Kiritimatiellia bacterium | reverse complement strand
AGCTCTGCTTTCAATTTTAGTCTATTATCCCGATGTTGCGGATGATTTTGACGTCTGGTGGCATTTGAAATACGGCCGGCATTTTGTCCGGCATCTGACCTGGACAATTGATCACACCGCCTTTTCATGGACGCCTTCCGACCCCGGCTGGATTTATGTGTCCTGGCTCGGCAGTTCGCTGTTGTATCTTTTTCACCTGGCCGGCGGCTATCCTGCTTTGGTCGTTCTGCAGTGGTTGATTTTCCTTGCCGTGACAGGCCTGTTTTTGCTTTTTCTGCGTTCTTGCGGGTCGCCATTGTCGGCGGTTCATATCGCCGGACTTCTGCTGGTTTTTACCGCCATTAACCCGGTTGCCGTCTATATCAAGCCGGAGTTGTTCACCCTGTTGTTTTTTACGATGGCGGTATTTGTCTATTTTGTTTCCAAGGCAACCGCGCAAAATTATTTCTGGATTTATCCGCCGCTTTTCCTGGTCTGGGTTAATACACATGGCGGATTTATCAACGGACTGGGATTCATCACCATCGCCCTGGCCGCGGAGGCCGCGAGTTATGCGTTCAAGCATCCTGACCGCATGTTAAAACCGCTTTTGTGGAAATTTGCGGCGGGGGTCGGGCTGGCTTACGCGGCGGCGCTGATTAATCCGCACGGTGTTGTCTATTGGATCCAGATTTTCCAGAACGCGGCGCAAAGCGGAAGCCATATTGCTTCCGTTGCCGCGTATTCCCCGCCGTGGAATTATTTGTTTCCCGGCGGATTTTTTTTCAGAAGAATCAACGCGGCATGGGCGATGATTTTAATGGCGCTCGTCCTGGCAACAATTGCCGGCGCCGGATTAATGCGAAAAAAACAATTAAGCCCGCCGGTACTGGCTCTTAATCTGGCCTTCTTTATGTTCGGCTTTTCGGTTTTCAGGGCTTCAATTTATTTCTGCATTCTCTGGATATTCTCCTGTCATTATCTGGGCCGGTTCGGCCAATGGCGGATGAATGCGCCGGCCGCTGTTGCCGCCTTTTTGTTTTCCCTGGCCGTATCCGGCATGATTGTTTATGAAACGGCGGTTTATAATACCTATAATTCCCGTTTCGGGGCGCGGATCGCAGATTATATTCCCGCCGCATCCGCCGATTTTATCGCGCAAAATAAACTTCCCGGGCCGTTGTTCAATGATTATCTGTCCGGGGGATATCTGGTCTGGGCCTTGCCGCCGCCTTACAAGGTGTTCATTGATCCGCGTTACGGTCCATATGTGTCTGCCGGCGTGTGGCAAGATTACCTGGCGCTTATGACCGGCGGCGGCCTTCGAATGTTGGATGATAAATACCGGTGCAATACGGCGCTGGTCATGAACGGAAACCGCCGGCTGATTGACCGGTTCCTGAAATCTCCGGAATGGGGTTTGGCGTATTTTGACGCGGCCGGCGCGGTTTTTCTGCGTCAAAGCTGTCTGAACACCATCGGGACGCGGTGGTTTAAGGGAGACATGCGTCCCGAAAAGTTCAGCGGCATTTCCAATCCGCGCATCCTCACGACGGTTTTTTATTTATACTGCCATTACAATCCGCTCTCCGCCCGGAAAATCCTTGCCTGCTATAAAAACAACGTGCGAAAGACCTATAAATTCAGGTCTTTTGAGATTGAAAGAATGGAAGCTGCCTTAAACCAGCTGCCCATTCCATAAGACCTCTTGATATTTCCAGCTCCATATCTGTTGCCGGCCGGCCGTAATGTTTCCTTGACCCGGAATTCCTTTTCCGTCAATAATTATTTCCATGTCTGTCAAATCAGGATTTTGCCGCTATGTTCCGGTCTTGCTGTTGTGCGCCGCCTGGCTGGCGGCGGATGCCGCCGGCGCGGAGAATGCCTCGTCAAACAATTTCCTGGCCGTCGCTTCCGCGGCCCTGGAAGACGAGATGTATGAAATTGCCGAGGAAAACATAAGACAATACCTTGAGCTTGCCGCCGGCGGGGGGCGGACGCAGACTGAACATATCATCATGCTGGCGCGCGCCCTCCGCGGCCGGAAAAAATATCCCGAAATGCTGGAACTGCTCGTCCGGAACCGGCAAGAAGCCGAAAGCGGCCATTTGGCCGGCGCATTTGCTTTCTGGCTCGCGCTGGCCTTTTACGATAATGCCCGCTGGGAAGCGTCATGGGAGCAGATCAATGGCTTTGAAAGCCGTTATCCCGGCTCGGCCCTGATTCCGGACGCCATCCGCCTGCAGGCGGATGTTCTGCTGAAGCTCGGCCGGGAGAGCGAGGCGGCCGGCGTTTTGCAACGGTTAATCGGGAAAAACGAACATGACACGGAACACGTTGACGACCGGTTGTTTCTCGGCCAGGTCCTGGCCGGTTCCGGCCGGACCGGCGAAGCCGTTGCCGTGCTGGAAAAAATGCTTTCTTTTCCTCCGGATACCAGCGCCGGCCAGAAATGCCGCGGTATTCTCGGCCGGATTTACACCGGCCGGGAAGAATGGCAGAAGGCCCGCCGGGTTTACGAGCCTCTGTTAAACCAGGAAAACATCCCCGATGATTACCGCCTTCAGGCCATTGAGGCGCTGGCTGAAATCGCGGCCTCTCAAACCAACTACGGCGAAGCGCTCATCATCCTGGAAAAGGGAGAACGCCTCCTGACGAACCCGCCGCAAAAAAACGAACTCGGGTTGTTTCAGGGACGCCTGCTCCTGAAAACCGGTAAAATTGATGAAGGCACGGCCCTTATTCATAATTTTGTCAGGTCGCAGACCACCAATGCCCTCGGCGCCGAGGTCCAGATTGAGCTTGCGCAAACTTTGCTGGCCGGCGGCCTGAATGAAAAAGCGCTGGTTGAATTTCAGAACTTTCTTGAAACCTTTGCCGCCCGGGCGGATTTAACGGAGGCCTACCGGGGCAAGGGAACGGCCCTGTTTAATCTGGGGCGTTATCATGAAGCCGCCGCCGCGTTCGGCAAGGCCGGCGAAACGGCCGGGAATCCGGAGAAAAAAGCCGAATACCTTTATTGCGCGGCCGATGCCTTTTTTGCCGGCGGGCAGTTCAAGCCGGCGGCCGACATGTACGCGCTGGCCGCCGCCGCGGCGTCCAGCGCGCATCTGGCCAATATGGCGCGTTTTCAGGTTGCCGAATGCCAACTGCAGATGGAAAATCTTGCCGAGGCCGAAAAGTCGTTCTGGGAAGTCTACGACGAAGACCCCGCGGATACTCTGGCCCCGCGCGCCTTATTGCGGATCGCCGATATTTTGTTGCGGCAAAACAAACTGCGCGCGGCGGAGACCGTTTACGTCTGGATCAATCTGGACTACGGAGTCCAGTGGCGGCCGCGGTCAATTTACGGCCGCGGCGTAATTGCCTATCGTTCCGGACGGTTTACCGAAGCAAAGGATTACTTTGCTGATGTCCTGCGTCAGACCGGACTGGCCGGGGATAATGAGGTTGCCGCGGCGGCGACATATATGGCGGGCTGGTCATGCTTCATGTTGGATGATCCCGCCGAAGCCCGCCGCCGTTTTGCGTCCGTGGTCAGCGTTTATCCCCGCTCCGCCAAGGCGCCCGAGGCCCTTTTCCGGCTCGGCGAACACGATTATAACTGCGGACATTACGATTCCGCCGAAAAACTGTTCCGCCGCCTCGCGGATGATTACCCTCTTTCATCGCTCGCCGCCGACTCCCTTTTCTGGGCCGGCCGGGCGGCCCTGATGCAGAATGAATTCAAAAAGGGCCGCGATTATTTTTCCGCGCTGATCAAAAAATATCCCGGGAGCTCCAAAAAGTCCGAAGCCCGCTATTTCCAGGGGGTCGCCCTTTGCGAGCTCGGCCGTTTTGACGCGGCTATTCTTGTTTTTAACGAGGTGATCCGGCAGAGCCCCGACCACGAAAGGGCCGCTTTCAAGAAGGCGGACTGCCAGTTTATTCTCGGTTCAGACGAGTCGCAGCGTTACGAAGAGGCCGTTAATTCCTATCAGTTTATTCTGGACCGGCCGGAGCGCTCTGCCTCGGCGCGCCTGCAGGCCAGGTACAAAATCGGGCGGTGCCTGGAAAAGTTAGGAAAAAAAGACGAGGCGCTTGCCCGGTATCTGCAGGTTGTTTATGCATACCTGCAGGACGAGGCACAAACTCCCTCCGGCAATCTGTGGTTTGCGCGCGCCGCTTTTAACGCGGCCGCCATCATGGAGGATAAAGAGCAGTGGCGTCAGGCCGTAAATATTTACCAGCGGGTGGTGGAGGCCGATATTCCGGCCGGCAACGATGCGCGGGAACGCATTGACGCATTGCGCGCCAAGCACTGGCTGTTGTTTTATTAATCCGCATATTTCAGCCGGTGAACTTTCGCGCTTTTTCAGCGCGAAAGCTCACAGCCGATAAGCGGGCCAGGACGGCTATTTGCCGCCCAGCAGGTCCTTAACCGCCCCGATTCCTTCCCTTGCGGCGCCAACCGCCTTCTTGCCGGCGTCCGTTGCGGTATCTCCCGCTGCCTGGGCCGCTTCAACCGCGTTTTTGCCGGCGCTTTCCGCGCCGTCGCCGATGCCTTCAATGCCCTTGCCGATGATGTCTCCCGAGGACAATACGGCCCTGGTGATGCCGTCAAAAATGGCGGTAAACACCTGGTTGATCACCTCTTCGGCTGACGCGCCCCGCTGGTCCTTGCCGATATCGGCCAGTTGAATGGTCGGCAGGGGAATCGGCGCCGCGGCGGATCCCATTCCCGGCATGGAAACATGAATCTTGCCGGCGCTGATGAGTATTTTGTCAATTTCAACTTTTGTTTCCTCTTTTTGCCCGGACCGGGATGCGTCTTGCGCCGGTTTTTCCGTTTGCGTGTTTTTCAGGTTTTCCATGATCTTGCCGAAGTTGTTTCCTGAAAGCGTTTGTTCATACATGATATCGGGAGCGTCAATGTTAATATTCCTGATCATGATCCGCTTGGATAACAGCGAACGCGGAACGAATTCCAGCAGGATGCTATCCATCTGGAAAGCGTGATCGGTTTTAAACCCCTCGGGATTGCCGATAGAAAGGTTCCGGAAACAAACCCGGCCTTTCAGGAGCGAGATTTGAGCATCGCCGAGAGTTACCGGCACGCCCATTATTTTCGGCCCCACCTGGTTTACGCCGGTTTCAACAATCGGTCCCAGCCGGAAGATTACAGCGGTTACAACCGCGATTACCAGCAGCGCCATGGCGAACAGCGCTATTTTCAATATTTTCATTTGCGTCCTTTCTTGGTTTTATTCAAGCGGCCCAAGCTCGTTTCCATTTTTACGGGAAGAATAGCATGGAAGACGAATAAAGCAAGCGCAAAACGGCGTGAATAAGGTCCGCGAAAGCGGCGTTACAAAAAAAACTTGATTTTGCGCCGCGGCCTTAATAAGGTGTTGTAAAAAGACCGGACAAGACAGGGCGGCATCATTAATCGGCTTACTTTGAAAGGAGATGGTATGACAAAACGCGATCTGGTTATGCGCATTGCGAAAACAACCGGACTGGTTCAGGAGGACGTTCTGGCCGTGTTACAAATGACCCTTGACTGCATAATTGAGGCCCTGGCCAGGGGTGAAAATGTTGAATTCCGTAATTTCGGCGTTTTTGAGGTCCAGGTTCGGAAGGCGCGCATCGGCCGCAACCCGAACAAGCCGACCCATACCGTCACGATTCCCTCCCGGAAAGTCGTCAAATTCAAAATGGGGCGGATCATGAAAGCCCGTATCATGAAAAATGTCCGCTAATGACGGAAATTCCGCTCCATTTTGAACCGCCGCGCGGGATGCGCGATTTTTACCCCGAGGATATGGCGGCGCGTAATGCGGTTTTTGCCGCATGGGCAGAAGCCGCGCGGCGTTTCGGATTTGTCCAGTATGACGCCTGCGTGGTTGAATCGCTGGAGCTCTTGAAACGCAAAAGCGGCGAGGAAATCGGCGACCAGCTCTACACCTTCAAGGATAAAAGCGACCGCGACCTGGCTCTGCGGCCGGAAATGACGCCCACCCTTGCGCGGATGATTGCCGCCCGCCATGGCATGCTTTCCTTCCCCCTCAAATGGTTCGCAATTGCGCAGTGTTTCCGGTACGAACGCACCACCAAGGGCCGCAAACGCGAACATTATCAATGGAACCTTGATATTCTCGGGGAAGAATCGTTGTCCGCCGAGGCGGAAATACTGGCCTGCGTCTTTTCCGCGCTGACGGCGCTCGGCTTAAACGCGCAGGACGTCCGGACGCATTTCAGCAGCCGGGCACTGCTGGCCGATCTTCTCGCAAAAGCCGGCATATCCGAAGAACATCATTCCGCGGCGTTTCTGGCGCTGGATAAACGCGGAAAAATACCGGACGATGAAATCGTTCTCCTGCTCCGGAAGGCGGGCCTGAAACAGGAAGACGTCGCCGCGGCATTCAGAATAATGGCGTTGAATGATCTTGACGACGTGCGGTCTTTCCTCGGCGGGGAAACCCCCGCGCTGGCCGCCGCCGCCGAATTGCCGCGGAGAATGGCCGATTACGGCTTGGATGATTATCTCTGTTTTGACATCGGCGTGGTGCGCGGGCTGGGTTATTACACCGGGATTGTGTTTGAGGCCTATGCCGCGGCGCATAAAATGCGGGCGATTTTCGGCGGGGGGCGCTACGACCGGCTTTTAGGCGAACTCGGCGGGAACGCGCTGAGCGGAGTCGGGCTCGGTTTCGGCGATGTTGTCATCATGGACCTTCTGCAGGCCAAAGGCGGAATGCCGTCCGGTCCGGACCGGATTGATCTGGCGGTCGGGTTCATGGAAGAAGCCCAGCGGCCGGCGGCGGTGCGCCTGGCCCGGGTCTGGCGGGAGGAAGGCCGTCGGGCTGATCTGGCCTTGCATTGCGAGAAAGCCAAAAATTTTTTCGGACGGGTCGGCAAGGGCGGGGTAACCGAAGCCGTGTTTCTTGGCCCGGACGATCTCGCTTCCGGAACGGCCCGCGTTAAAAACCTGAGCGGCCGGACTGAACGGCAAATCCCGCTGAAATAAATCACCTCCGCCCGGGCCATCTTTTCCAGAACCGGCTGCGCGGCGTCGTTAATCACGCATTCGTATTCCGCCCGTCGCTGGCGGGCCCGGCAGGATGTGCATCCGGCGGGGGCAGGGTTACTTTCAGATGCAGTTCGCGGAGCTGTTTTTCAGCGACCGGGGCCGGCGCGCCCATCATCAGGTCCTGCGCGCGCTGGTTCATGGGGAAGGCGACCACTTCTCTTAAATTCTGTTCGCCGGCGATCAGCATGACGATGCGGTCAATGCCCGGCGCGATGCCGCCGTGGGGCGGCGCGCCCAGACGCAGGGCGTTGATCATGCCGCTGAATTTGTTGTTGACGTCCTGTTCGGTGTAGCCGGCGATCTTGAACGCCTGGTACATGATTTCAGGGCTGTGGTTGCGGATGGCGCCGCTGGAAAGCTCGCAGCCGTTGCAGACAATGTCATATTGCCAGGCGCGGAGGGCGAGCGGGGGTTGTTCCTTCAGGGCCTGCAATCCGCCCTGCGGCATGGAAAAGGGGTTGTGCGAAAAACCGATCCGGCCGGTTTCCTCGTCGCGCTCAAACATCGGGAAATCCACGATCCAACAGAACCTGAAAATATTTTCATCCGCCAGTTTCAACTCTTTGCCGAGGGTTGCGCGGATTTCCCCGGCCAGGCGGTGCAGGGCCGGGGGCTTTTCGCAGATAAAGAAAACCACGTCGCCGGCGCCGATTTTGCACTTTTCGGCGACGGCGTTCAATTGTTCAGGCGTTAAAAATTTGGCGATCGGCCCCTTGACGGCTTCTCCGGTCCAGACCAAATAGGCCAGCCCTTTGGCGCCGATGGCTTTTGCCTGTTCCGTCAGTTTATCAAAGAAACTGCGCGGCTTGGAGGCGATGCCCTTGACCGGCACGGCGCGCACGGCGGCGCCCTGTTCAATCATGGAGCGGAACGCGTTCAGGCCGGAATTTCTGAAAATATCCGTAACGTCCCTTAATTCAATCGGGATGCGCAGGTCGGGCTTGTCGGTTCCGTATTTGAGCAACGCTTCCGCGTAGGGGATGCGCGGGAAAGGAGGCGGATTGAAGGTTTTTTTTGAAAATTTCCCGAATGTTTTTGAGAAAACATCCTCAACCACGGCAAAGACGTCCTCCTGGGTCGCGAACGACATTTCAAGGTCAAGCTGGTAAAATTCTCCGGGCGAACGGTCGGCGCGCGAATCCTCGTCGCGGAAACAGGGTGCGATCTGGAAATAACGGTCAAACCCGGCGATCATGAGCAGTTGCTTGAACTGCTGGGGCGCCTGGGGCAGGGCGTAAAAACAGCCGGGGTGCAGGCGGCTGGGAACGAGGTAATCGCGGGCGCCTTCCGGCGAACTGCTGGTCAGAATGGGGGTCTGAAATTCGTTGAACCCCAGTTCGGTCATCCGCTTGCGGATAAAGGCGATGATTTGCGAACGCAGCATTATGTTGCGGTGCATTTTTTCGCGCCGCAGGTCAATATAGCGGTAACGGAGCCGCGTTTCCTCGGGGCCGTCTTCAGCGCCGTCAACCGGCAGGGGCAGCGGGCCGCAGGCCGACTCCAGGGCAACGGTTTCGGCCAGCAGTTCCACCGCGCCGGTGTCCAGATTGGGGTTGACCGTCTCGGCGGAGCGCGCCGTGACTGTCCCGGTTACGATGATCACGCTTTCCGGCTTGAGGCGCGTGCAGAAATCAAAAAAATCGCGGTCGGGCTGGATGACAACCTGGGTAACGCCGTAATGGTCGCGCAGGTCAATAAAGAGGAGTTGGCCATGGTCTCTTTTGCGGAAGACCCAGCCGGCCAGCCTGACTTTTTGCGGGATATGCGCCGGCCGTAATTCTCCGCAGGTATGGGTGCGATAGGGATGGAGGGGGGGGGCGTTCACGCTTTTTCTTCCGGCTTCCGGCTTCCGCCGTCGCCAAGGTTATGACGGGCCGGGTTGTTTTCCGAAGCCCGGCCGCCGTTTTCGGTTTCCCGACCTCCGTCGCTCATGCTGTTGCGGAGAGGTTTGTCTTCCGTTTCATGCTTGCTTTCCTCGGTCTTGAAAACACCCATGGCCCGGAATTTGTCATAACGATTTTGCAGGAGTTCCTCATGCGGATGCTGGCGCAGTTCCTTCAGGTTTTTTAACAGGCATTTTTTCAGGGTGGCGGCCATGTTTTCCGGGTTGTTGTGGGCCCCGCCGAGGGGTTCCGGCACTATTTCGTCAACCAGTCCCGCCTGTTTGAGATCTTTTGCGGTCAATTTAAGCGCCTCGGCCGCCCGGCCGGCGTAAGCCCTGTCTTTCCAGAGGATCGCCGCGCACCCTTCCGGCGAGATCACCGAATAATAAGAATGCTCCAGAATAAGTATCCGGTCGCCGATGCCTATGCCCAGCGCTCCGCCGCTGCCGCCTTCGCCGATTATGGCGACCACGATCGGCACGGGCAGGAGAAAGGCTTCCCGGAGATTGACGGCGATGGCTTCGGCAATGTGGCGTTCCTCGCTGCCGACGCCGGGGTATGCTCCGGCGGTGTCAACCAGGGTTACGATGGGGCGGTTGAATTTGGCCGCCAGTTTCATAAGGCGCAGGGCCTTGCGGTAACCCTCCGGGTAAGCCATGCCGAAATTGCGCGCAATGTTGCTTTTAACGTCGCGCCCCTTCTGCGTGCCGATAATCATTATTTTTTCAGGCCCAAGGGAGGCAAACCCGCCGACAATCGCCAGATCATCCCGGAAAAGCCGGTCGCCGTGGAGTTCCACAAAATCCGTGCACATTTTTTCAATGTAATCCAGGGTATAGGGGCGCTGGGGATGCCGGGCCAGCTGGACTTCGTCCCAGGCCTTAAGATTGCTGAATATTCTGCGCTTTGTCTCGTGGATTTTTTTGTTCAGGTCGGCGAGTTCGGATGAGACATCAATATTGTGCGACTCGCTGAATTCCTTGAGCTCGCGCAGCCGTTCCTCAAGCTCCACAACCGGTTTTTCAAACGGTAAAGATGAGATAGCCATAAATCCGCCTCCCGCCCGCGGGGAATACTTGCTCCCGGCAACGGTGAAATCCAAATAAATTACGACTGGAATGCGGCATAAGCAAGACAAATTTTGCTGACGGCGAATTTTACGCTTGATTTTGTTTTCAGGATGATTTTAATAATCAAACAATGAAACGCCATAAATTCATGAAATTAGCCGTTGCGCCGGCGCTTTGCATAACGGCGGCCGGCCTGCTGACGGGCTGTGCCACCTATGAAGGCGGTTCCCGGGGGGTAACCCAGGAAAGGGAGGATTATCTCATTCTGCGCGAGGACGTGAACCGCTGTAAAGACAGGATGGCAACGATGGAAATTGAACAACAGCGCATCCTGGATGAAATTCAGCAATTGCGCGCCCGCGGCCACGATGCCGCCGCCAATACAAGGCTGGATGAACTTGAACGCCGCGTGACGGCCATGGATGCCGCGCGCGCCGCCGACCGGCAGGCCGTTGTGGACCAGATTTCGGCCAATGTCGCCAGAATGATGGGCGGCGGGGCTCCGAAAACAGCGTCTTCTTCCGGCGCCGGATATGAACACATTGTCAAGGAAGGCGAAACTCTTTCCGCGATTGCCGCCGCCTACAAGGTAAAAGCATCCGCAATTATTGAGGCGAACGATTTGAAAAATCCGAACATACTGCCGAAAGGCCGGAAACTTTTCATTCCGAAATAAATTTCATTTCACTGCGCTGCCGGGCGGCATTTCGCCCTCCACGGTCAGCAGCCGGAGGCTTTCTCCATGCGAAGCGGCCAGCAGCATGCCGTTGGATTCCACCCCCCGGATTCTGGCGGGCTTCAAATTGGCGACCACCACAATCGTCCTGCCGGTCAAATCTTCCGGCCGGTAATGCCGGGCGATGCCCGCGATGATCTGGCGCTTTTCGGCGCCCAGCTCAATCTGGAGTTTCAGCAGTTTGTCCGCGCCTTCCACCTTTTCGGCCGATAAAATTTTCGCCGTGCGCAGCTGGATGCGGGCAAAGTCAGCGTAGTCAATCTGTCCTGATTTTTCCCGCCCCGCGCCGGCTTGCGGCCCGAATGCCCGATCCGGCTGTTCCTTTGCCATGGAAATCCTTGGAAAAAGCGGGGTTGCCCCGCCGGCGGCCGCGCCGGCCGGCGTTTTGCCCCAGACGGGAATGTCCGCCCCTTCAGCCGTTAACCCGAGCGCCGCGCGTAATTCGGCCGTTTTGCCGGGCATGACCGGCTGAAGCAGGCCGCTGACGATCCGCAGCGTTTCGCAGGCGCAATATAAAACCGTCTGCAACGGCTTCTTATCGTCCTGTTTGGCCAGGCGCCAGGGCTGTTTTGTTTCCAGGTAACGGTTGCATTCGCGCACCGCGCCGATCACGGCGGCCAGTCCCAGGTCAATGCGCATGTTTTCAATGCTTTCCGCCATGGTTTTTGCGGCCGCCAGAACGGTATCCCGCAATTTTTTTTCTCCCTCGCCTTCGTCCGCCGGCGCCGGAATTTTGCCGCCGAAGTGCGCCTGAATGAGCTTTAAAACGCGGCTGAGCAGATTGCCGAGGTCGTTGGCCAGGTCGGCATTGTAGCGGCGGATGAAGGCCTCTTCCGAAAAACTGCAATCCTGCCCCATCACCATTTCGGCCGCCAGAAAATAGCGGAAAGCATCCGCGCCGTATTTTTCGGCAACCGCCAGGGGGTCAATCACATTGCCCAGCGATTTGCTCATTTTGGCTTCGCCGGTCAGCCACCAGCCATGGGCGAAAATGGTTTCCGGCATTTCAAGCCGCAGGGCTTTGAGCATGATCGGCCAGTAAACGGTGTGCGTGGTTAAAATATCCTTGGCCATGAGGTGATACGCGGCCGGCCACCATTTCCGGAATTTTTCATCGTCTGCAAAACAGCCAATGGCGCTGATGTAATTGATGAGCGCGTCAAACCAGACATAAGCCACAAAATCGGAGTCAAAAGGAAGGGGAATGTCCCAGGGAAGCCGGCTTTTGGGCCGCGAGATGCAAAGGTCGTTCAAGGGCTTGCGGAGAAAACCGAGTGTTTCGTTCCGGCGGAAATCGGGCTGGATAAAATTCGGATGCTCTTGAATGTATTTGACCAGCCAATCCTGATGGACGCTCATTTTGAAAAAGTAATTCGTTTCCTTGATCTGCTCCAGCGTCCGGCCGCATTCCGCGCATTTGGCTTTCCCCTCATCCTTTTTGGGATAAAATCGCTCGCAAGGCACGCAATACCATCCGTCGTATTCGGCTTTGTATATGTCGCCCTGGTCGTAAAGCCGCTGGAGCGCCGTTTGCACCGCCCGGATATGCCTGGGCTCGGTGGTGCGGATAAAATCGTCGTTCGTTATGTTGAGATTTTTACACATCTGCCGGAACCGGACCACGGTCCGGTCGGCCTGCTGCTGGGGCGTGATACCCGCTTTTTCGGCGGCGCGCTGGACTTTCTGCCCGTGTTCATCGGTGCCGGTCAGGAAAAACACCGGCCGGCCGCTCTGCCGGCGGCAACGGGCAAGGATATCGGCCAGAATCGTGGTATAGGCATGGCCGATATGGGGGGCATCGTTGACATAATAAATAGGCGTTGTAATGTAAAACGGTTTGCGGTTCATAACTGGAAATGAAAATAGTGTTGTTTTTCAAATATGCAAGCTTTTTTGGTTTTTTCAACTCCACGCTTGACTTGAAAAACGTTCTGTTATAAATTACTGCCAGAATGAAAATGAGTGTAAAAAGTGAATGAAAGGAGCAAACAACCATGAACGCAGCCGCAACCGGAAACGAAAAACTTTCTGAGGCCCTGAAACTGCTTGAGGAAGCCGCGCAATCCAAGAAATCCGAACTGCAGAATATAATCAAAGGCAAATATTCCAATTTGCGGGAGGCCTTAAGCGATAAGGAGGAGGACGTCGTCAAAGCCCTGGCCGCGGCCAAAAAACGCGCTTTAGAGGCGGCCTCGCACGCCACCGAAATCGGGTCGGAAAGGGCCCGCGAAATCGCGTCCGATATTGACAAGCAGGTCCGTGAAAATCCCTGGCCTTATATCGGCGGCGTTGCGCTCGGCGCCCTGCTGATCGGTTTTATCCTCGGCCGGAGCAAATAACCGAAATGCGCAAAGCGGCCGTTCGCCCGCGGCCCGCTCGCCAACCGGCAAACGGGACGCGATAGCCGCGCGCAAAACTGATTTCCATGCTTAACCGGTTTATAAAAAATTTTATGACGGCGACCATGTTCTGGTTTATGAACAGATACCGCCGGCTTTCAATTGATTTGGTGAAAATTGAAGCGGCGGCCTGCTACCTCAAAGCCATCCAGGCGGGCCGGCAGGGGTTGCTTGCGGCGCTGCTGGTCTGGCTGGGGGTTTTTTTGTTTGCGCTGGGCGTCGTCCTTCTGCATGCCGGCTTGTTTGCCTGTCTTTACCTGTGGTTCCAGACTCTGGCGGCGGTGGCCATTGGACTGCTCGCGCTGGGCGGGCTTTATGTCATCGTCATTCTGCTGATCGTCGGCCGTTTCCTTTCGGAAAGATCCTGGATGAAATTGTTCAAGGCCGACAAAATTGTCGCCGGGCTCACACAGAAGAAATAATGCTCGTATCTTTAGCAATCCGCAGAAAAGAATCGACGGGATTACTCGCCTGCAACGCTGTGCGTAGCACTGCGGGCAGGCAGGATACTTTTTTATCCTGTAAATCCACTATTCCTCAGTTGGTCAACTGCCTGACTTTTCTTTTCACCTCAACTTTGGCAACCCCAAAGTTGATTAAGGCGCTCTTTATATTCCATCACTTTGGCTTTCTGGCCAAAAGATTAACACGATAATTCAATTAGGCCGCCAAAAGGCGGCAACTGTTATTTTTCGCATGTAGGGGGCGTGCTTGTCGCGCCCCTTCAGAGGGCTTCGACGAGCGAAGCCCCTACAAAAAATAGACAACATTGAAATTCCTATACGTCCAGTTATCCCGTCAACTCTTCTGCAGATGGCTTAATGGTTACTAATGCTCGCGCGGGGCTGGCGCGCGGGCCGGCCGGGGCGGACTTTTAAATCTGCTTTGCGGCGCTTTCCACCGTGTCGCAGATTGAAAACAGGGAGGTAAAGCCCGACACGTCAAAAATCTGCCGGACTTCGGATTGTATTCCGCAGAAAAGCAATTTGCCTTTCAGGGCGTTGATTTTTTTTGAGACCTCAAAGAAACAGCGCAGGCCGGCGCTGTTGATATATTGCAGACCGCCCATGTCCACGATGAAGTTTTGACTCCCCTTGGCGAGCCATTCGTCAAAAACGCGCCTGAGTTCATTCACCGAGGCGTGCCCCATGTGTCCGGCGAGCTTGATCACGAGCGAGGGTTGTTTTTCTTCAACGGTGATTTGCATAAGAGTTACCCGGGATGCGCCTCGGTTGAGATGCTGTGTTTCACTTCGCGGATTATGCCGGCCATGGCCTGCCCGATCAAGTCCAGCTTGCAGAGGGAGAGAATCCGCGGCCTGGTCTGCGCCAGTTCCTCGGGCGAAAAAATTTCGTCAAAAAGTCCGCTCGCATCGGCTAAGCCCGCGAGCGCAACTTCGCGCGGTTCCGGGATTTCGCCGTCCAGAATGAGTTCGCGCAAACGCGAGCGGATGGTTGTTATACCGCTGGAATCGGTTATGGAATACCGGCGTTTTTTCAACATGAGTATTTTTGTTTCCGTGATATCCAGGATTTTTGCGTTTGCCAGCCGGGCGGTTACCCGGTCGCGGATATCCCGGCCTTCCCGGGCAAAATAAACCAACCAGGCGCGCGTCGGCCGGGGGCCGGACTTATGCTGCAGCTCTTTCAACGCTTCATCCAGCAGAATGTCCCCGGTGGGCCGCTTGTCAACCACGCGCAGAAGAAACGGATCGCTGGTTTCCGCCTGCGGATTGTGCCGGATGCAGGTGAGATCGGTGTCTATGCGATTTTGCAGGGCCAGTTCCATCAGGATGGCCCCGGCCAGCGCATAATTAAGCGTGCGCTCCATCTCCGGCCTGATCACGCCCCGTTCGCCGTCCAGAGCCAGCAGAAAGAGTATTTCGGCGCAATTCATATATAAAGTTCAAATGCACGCTGATTTTTCGCGCCTGAATTATGCCCTGTTTACGCGCCGGCGGCGTTTACGGCTTCGTCTGTTGTTTTAAAAATCGGCAGGATGCTCGCAAAGCCGGCAATATCAAGAATTTCATTGACCTGCTGGCTGGGGTTGCCCAGCGTCAGTTTGCCGCCGGCCTGTTTGGTGCGCTTGGCCGCCGAAAGAATGGCGCGCAGACCGGCGCTGCTCAGATAATCAAGCTTGGCGCAATCCAGCGCGATGCGCGCGCCGCCGGCGTCAATAAGCCGGGCGAGGTGGTTCTCAAATTCCAGAGAACTCATTGAATCAAGCCGGCCCTCCACGTTAAGAATATTGACTTCCCCTTTTTTCGTTTCCTGTATTTTCATTTTTTTCTCCTACGGCGACAAGCGCCGTCAACGCGCGGACATTGCCTATTCTTTTCTTTTTTTATCAGAATCACCGCCGAAAGCAACATTTTTTATCTTCTATTTT
>JAQUQV010000003.1 GCA_028715905.1 Kiritimatiellia bacterium | reverse complement strand
AATATTACGCCGCAGATTTTTATGAAATACAGGGAGGGTATGAGACTTATGACTATTTCTTGCACGGGAGCGCCGACGCAGAGGACAGCCTGACCATATGGAATGGCCGGGGGAATGCGCTCCGGCAAGTTCCCGCCCCGATAATAAGCCCGGCAAAATTGGGAGAGTGGAGAGCGCCTAAAGATCATCGGGATCCGATATTGCGCAACCCGTGCTATGCGTATGGTTTTTTCAGGGACACATGTGTCGTGCCGCCGGATAACGCGACTGATTTTGTCAAGGCCGGCTTTTTGTCCGACAATGGCAACGGCTTTTCGGTATTCATCCCGGCCAGCGGGAGCAACACTTTTTCGCTTTATACCGGCAAAAATCCTTCCATCAGGCAGGCGCAAGAGAACAGCGAACTGGCGGATAAATATTTCAGAAAATTCATTTGCATCAGGATGGAAAACCCCAGGCAGCCGCCGGTCTTTGCAACCGTCATAAATCCGTACGCAAAAAACGAGATAGTAAAAGGAGTGGAAAGGATACTGCCGAATCTTCTGAAAATAAACGCGGGAGGGGATGTTGACTTCGTTTTTGAAAATTTGCGAAAGACAAAAACGGTTAAAATCGGCGGCAAAACGCTGTCGCTTACGGGTGATTATGGATATATCTCCCTGGACGCACAACAGGACTTTAGCGTGAAGAAATATCATGTCGTAAACGGCAAATTGGAACTGGATAACAAAGTCATAGCCGCGAATGGCTCTGGCTGCAAAACATCAATTGTCCGCACCGCCGGCGAAAACGAATTGACTTTCAAGGAAACCGTTTTCCCGCTGCCGGAGCGCAACGAGCTGAGCAGTTTTGTAAAAGTCATAAATAAAAATTCAAAAATAAGCTTCGGTTATTTCATCAAAGCGATTGACCGGGATAAAAAAACGTTAACCACGCGGGGGCCGCTTGGATTTAAAGCAGAGGAAGGAACTGATATTATGGAATTCAAATCTTTTCCCAAGTATAAGCTGGATGGAGAAAACAAACTTGTTTTTTTCAAGGTGAATTTCAACTGACAATAAGATTGCCGAAGCCGCCGGGATTGACTGGCGCTCGGGTGGCACATGGCGGAAACGTTATGCTAAATGAAACACTACACCAGATTTTTTAAAAGCATGGAGGATGGAATGGATAGACAATGGCTCTGGGGGTCTGCGCATACACATTCGGAATGGAGCGATGGATTGGAGCCGGTGGCCGAACTTTCGAAGTTTTTCAAACGGTTTGGAAGGCTGACTGCGCCGGATTCGGCATGCGTAATGTTTTGGCCGTGCCGGAGTTTTCCGAACAGGCGATTTCGGAAAGTTTCAGGGACGGCAGGTCGTATGTATCAGCCACGTGGCATCCCAACTTGTATCAGGAGTGCAACTTGGAGAAGAGAGGCTCGTGCTGGTGGAAATTAACGAAAGAGATAAATCGGGAAAAAGGCCTCCAGGAGTTGGGGAAAATACGGTCGCGCATGTTTGAGAACGACAAGGTTTCTGACCGGTTGTCGCAAATATATTTAATATTTAAGGGCTGTCCCTTGGAACATGGCCGAAAGGCCGGGACACCTGAAACACGGCAGACCGGGCGCCGCCGAGCTGTAATGGAAATCCCCGAATTTCAGGAACCTTGTGCGCACGAAATTCAGGCCCCAGACGCCGCCGGGCCTTGCGGTTTTAACCCCGAGACCGGCCAGTGGAATTTGCATGTCAGCCGTCCATACATCACCGGTCAGGCTGAGCGCAGTTTTGACCGCGCAATGCCAGTTCCTGGCTTTATTGCCCCGCAAAACCCTTTCCATGGAACATTCGCCCAGCATGTTCAGCACAAGATGATAATACGATTCATGGTCGTGTTTTGTGTCAATGAAAGCTTCAACAATGTTGTTGCGCAGGCAGGAAACTGACAGACGCCGGGCATTACGTGTTTCCTCCAGGTAAAACCGCAGAACGAGGTTTCTGGCTTCAAACCTGATGCGCACCCTTCCGCCGGGACGCACCGGCAGGGCGGAGTTCAGCGCGAAAAATCCGCCGGTCAGCGCCGCGCCGGCGGCGTTTTGCGCGCGTTTAACCAGCCAGAACGGGAGCGGAGCATTTGCATGGGAGACTGATTGCACGGCCTTCATTTTGTCACTGCCGGAACGTTTTTTTACGATCTGATTTTTATTGATTGTCATCTGGAAGTCCCATTTCCCGGATAAAAATGTCGCCAAGCTCGGGATGGTCAATGAAAACATTGAAAGGGCAGACACTGAAGGATTGCGTGTGTTTCCTGATGATCTGCAACTCCTTACGGAAGCGTTCAACCGGCTTGTTCATTTTGGGGTCTTTGTTGTCAAGGTAAATGCCCACAAACGGGATTCCATGGCAACTGGCAAAATATCGTTTTGCATCCTGCAAGACAATTGCGGTGTATTTCTCAATTTTCCCGGAATTCCAGAAGGGCTCAAAAAACCAGGCAACCGTCTGCATGCAGTAATCCACGTCCAACCTGTTCCCATAGACGGGATTGGCAATAAAGGCGGGATAAATATGGGTGCCGATCTTTACCCCGGGCTTGATCTGCCGGCAATATTCGGCCAGACGGTTATTGAAGTCAACCAGCGTATCCAGTGAAAACTGCGCAAACGCATCGTCCCGCGCCACTTTGCCATCAAGCCCACACCGAACAAACCATCTCCTGTAATAATCTTCAAACATTTTTTCGGAAACCGGGCAATGACAGCCCCGGTAATTTTTGTAACCGAAATAATCAAATGCGATGCCAGCCAGTCCCGGGCATTCCCTCAGAACCTTTTCCAGCTTTTGCCGGCAGTGCTCCATCACCTCCGGACGGTGGAAGCAAAGGAATTCGCCGGTATGGACATCGGTCTCATCATTGACCGGTTCGCCGCCGCTTTGATAGCCATGTTTGCCGGGGGACCCATCCTCTTTTATGCGCTTTGCCTTTTCAGCCTCCCCGGGGGTAACAACCTGCCACCAGTCCTTGTTCTTTTGATTTCCAATAATATGGAACCAGTAGTAAACATCAATACCGGACTTCCCAGCCATTAAACAAAGATCATTCAGGTAGTTGAAATCGTCGCTGGCGTGAATGATCAGCGCGGAAAAACCAAGCTTTTTAGCCGTGTCAACGAGAGTCTGAGGGTCTTTTTCCTTACCTGCCCAGCCGCCGCGCCAGATTTTTTCCGCCGATTGGGACGCATTCGGATCAACAAATTGAATGGTCTCCCATTTGTCCGGAGTATGACAGGCGATGATTCCCATGACAGGCCATGTCCAGTAGTGACGGTCACCGCCCGGCCCTTTCCGCCAGACCCAGCCCAGATGCGACTTCCAGATATCTCCGTTTTTGGGAGGACAATTTTCTCTGATAAAAGTCTGAATGTCTTCCCAGAGAATGGCCAGTTCAACCGACCATCCTTTGTCGGCATCAGAGAAATCATTGAGTGTGCCGTCAACGTGCACGGCATGAAGCACGCCCCTGCTTTTCCACTCCACGTTAACGGTATAGCCTACCCCGCAGCAGCCCGTCCGAAGGGGACGATACAACGAATCCATACCCTTTGCGATAAAAGCATCAAACATTGAATTAAGCGGGTTGATGTGAAACTCAAGATAATTCCTGCCATCGGCATCCGGATCAAAGAAAAATTTGGCAAAACAGTCCCAATACATCATTTCATATTCCCCCCGCGGATGCTGCATGTCCCGCCATTTTCCTGGTTTGGCAATATCCACCGTGCCCCATACGTTCGGGTCTTTGAAAGTCATGGCGGCATAAAAATATTGATCGTCCCAGGCGAGCCTGGCCTCGGATTCCAGGGCGGGAGATTCTCCGGTGGCTATGTCTTTAAAGTGTATGACTCCGGCTTTTTGCCAGACCGGTTCATCCAGTTTGCCGTCAACTGAAATTGGCGTCTCGGTCTTCAAGACTTGATAAGGGCCAAGCCAATCAGCGCATACAATCCGGGTGCAGGCGGCAAGAAGACAAAATCCCATGATAATCTGCTTGTGAAAATGTCGCGACATTTTTCCCTCCCTGTTCATTTCCTTGATTTACTTTCAAAAGTCCACCGGAGCTTGATGTTTAAAAATTACTCCTCGTCTGCACCATCCCGCCTGCATACCAACACACCTTCTGTCCTTCGTGTCTTCCGTGGTTAAATCCTCCGCCTTCAAGTTTCCGCCTTTACCCTGACCGGACGTCCGCCGGCGGCCATGGATTTATTGGCGGCCTCCATGAACGCAATCACCTCCAGCGATTCTTCCGGCGGCACGATCGGGCGGGAGGTCTCAAAAAACCGTCTGATTTGCTTCAATAATTCATTGTAAATCCGCGCAACATCAATCACCGCCGATTCAGCGCGCTTTTCCTTCCAGACGGTAAAGCCGTATTCATGCGCTCCCTTTTTCACGCCCCGGGCCATGCCCAGCCGTCCGTCTTTCCATGTTCCGATGGCCACGGGACCGTGCCCGTGATCCAGACAGCGCACCTCGCGGCAACCCGGCCCCATGAGGGCATAGAGCGGCTCCACGGCATGAATGGCGTAATAAATCCAGCCCGGCATGGTCGGCCGCAATATAAAAGGGGCATAAGTCATGGCCGAGAGGATACGGCCGTTTTCCCGGCCGGAGAGCGTTTTTTGCATTTCAGGCGTGAAACGCAGTGACGAGGCGCTGAAAATTTTCACACCCCGCCGGCGGCACATATCCACCAGTGCCCTGGCCCTGACCACGCCGGCTTCCAGGGGTTTGTCAATGAAGAGCGGTTTGCCCTTATCGGCGAACATCCGCGCCAGTTCCAGGTGTTTGGAACCGTCATCATGTAAAATAAGAATACCATCCACCCCCTGCGCGAGATCATCCGGATCGTCCACCACCGCGACGCCGAGCCGGCGCACGGTCTCCACGTTGGCCGCCAGTTGTTTTTTTGAAACCATCACCGACGGAAACGGCATGGCGACGACAACTTTCATCCCCTTGACCGCGCGCGCCTCATTGACCTGCCGCGTGAACACCGGACCGTGTCCGTCCAAACCGGCAATTCCAACCCTGATCGTGTTTTTTTTCATTTAAGTTTCGCCTCCAGTCTGTTCACGATATCATCCGGAACCGCGCACGGCAATTCCACCCGTTTGCCGGTATATGCCGCCTGAAGCGTTGCCATAATCAGGTTGAACCCTTTCAGGGTGTTCTCCAGGCAGTTCAAGTGCAATTTTTCGCCGTCATCCAGCCAGGCGGCCATGGCACGGGTGAATTCCCTCTGCCCCGGCACATCGCTTTCCGCCCAGGAGCATTTCTCAGTAAAAGTTTGTCGCATGCCTTCGGCGTGATAGCCCCAATCACGGTTCTGCGCCCACCAGGCGCAGCCTTTCGTCCCCCAGAAATCAAACTCAAGATGCTGCCAGAAATCCTTTTCGTCCGACGTGCCGACGGCGTCCTCGGCGTCCTCAAAATAAACGACCTTTTCGCCCGGAAAAACGTATTGCACCAGCATGTTGGCAGGCGCCGGGTGACCGTAGTCATATCCGTTCATTCCAACGGCCATGGCCCATACGCGGAGGGGACTGACATTATTCATAAAAAACAGGAGAAGATCAACCAGATGGGGCCCCATGGAAAGAATATTCCCCTTGGTAACGCAACGAATCCATTGAAGGTCCCCGATGGTTCCTTCATCCAGTATTTTTTTCAAGTCCCGGCAGGTTTTAAAGTAGCGCCTCTGCATGTTCACGGCAATCTTCATGCCGGTCCGGTCGGCCAGGGCCTTGATCCGGCCAGCCTGGGCCGGATTGAGCGCGATCGGTTTTTCCACGATAATACCCTTCACTCCGCACCGCGCCGCCAGTTCCATCGGTTCCTCGCGGATGGCAGGCGGGGTAACAATATGCAAAAGATCGGGCTTTTCGCTATCCAACATTGTTTCCAGGTCCTCGTAAAGGCGCGGGATCCGATACTTTCTTCCATAGTCGTCCAACCGCTCCTTGCGCTTGTCACAGGCCGCATTTAATTCAACATCCTTGATGCCGACGTAAGCCTCTATATGATTGATAATTCTCGCGTGATTGTTCCAGTCGGTGTCGTTTCTCCGGTTTGCAGGAAGGCGTCGTAGGAATATTGAATCGCGTTGCCACCGCGATTTACTGTTTCCAACCGCCCTGCACTGTCATACGTATAACTGATTTCATCAGTCATTCCGTCCTTTTCCGCACGAACGGCAATCAAACATCCGGCAAAGTCATACACGTTGGAAATGATCGTCCCATCAGGCTTGACCCGCCAGATAATCCATCTGTCGGGCGGAATTGTAATGCCAAGCTGTATTTGTCGGCTCGGAATCGAACCATTCAGTAGCCGGAATATTTTTAACAAGATCAGAATCAATGACGTTTCCGAGCGCCGTCATCACTGCCATTAGAAGAACAATTAGGATTGTAGATCGCTTAAACATTATGCACCATCTTTCACCGCAGAAACCAAGTCATCAGCCCTGCCCCATTTTTACCGTTTTTTACGAGCTGATCTAAGGCATCAAGACATTTTCTTGATTTTCCGTAAACAGTAACGATACGATTATGACGTTTCGGGACTCTAAATTGAAATGGACCTAATAACTTTCCTTGTGGTAGACCTGCCGAACTGGGCAGATGATCTCGTATTAACTCTGGTTCGGCGATTTCAAAAACAGTCCACATTTCAGGATCGGAAGTAAAGAAATCGTATGCCTTATCTGGATTTTTATTGATATAGCGCAAGTAATCACGAGCATGGAAAGCATAAAAAATCCAACGGAGGATAAAAAGAACTCCCAGAAATATCAAGGTAAAAAGAACTATGTGTGAAATATTCATTTTAGAATGGCCATAGACGCTCGATCCCTGGTGGAGGTGGTGCTGGCAATCGTATCGGTTCCTGCAGTTTACCCCCAGCACCTGTGGTAAGACGGATTGTTGCATTTAATATCGTCCACTTTGCAAAAGTTGAGGTATTTGCCCAAATGTTAACCCCAGTCTCAATTCCTCCGTAGACCATTACTGAGCTGCCCATAAGCATCGCAGTATGACTTCCCACAAAGAATGCACCATAGGCCGCTTGATAGAAAGCGATCGAAAGATCCTTCGGGACACCAGCTTGGCCAAAGAAATAGAATGCAGCGTATTCATCAATGGAGTTGATACCGCTTTCAGGTCCGAACCATGACTCATGTATCCCATCAATCCATGGTTGATATAATTGCCATTGCGACATGTCTTCACAAAGGCCCCACGGATCAATGAGATTTATCGGATTATTTCCGACAAACGCATACACGTTCCATCCCGCAGCCAACAATAGGGAATCCTTGCTTAACCACCGGCCAGTGAGTGGGTCATACCAACGCGCGCCGAACTGGACAAAGCCGGTATCAGAATCGCAGAGTCCGGATTGGAATCCAAAGGGTTGGAAGCCAGAATTCGTATCTTGTAAAACGTTGCCGAAGGAATCATAATCGAGGCGTTGGACAATAGCGCCAGTGACCACATCAATAACCAGGCGAATACTGCCGACATGATCGCGAATGAGACGGTAAGTATTGCCATTTTTAACCATGTAGTCAGGCGTGAGCGGACTGGAACCGTAGATAAAGACGCTTATAATATTTCCGGAGGCATCGGTCTCGGCCATGGGCTTTAAGCCATCCTTGTAAATCCAGCCTTTAATAATTGTGCCGTTGACACGTTTAGCAGTAATCCGGCCAAGGGCGTCTTTGTCATAGCTGATTATCCGTCCATCAGGTAATGCGACCGATGACAGCTGGCCGAAGAGATCATAAGCAAGCGACGTTGTTTGGCCGTTGACCGCGCGATTGGTTTGTTCGCCATTCATGGAATAACCGAAGAACAGATCGCCATAGGAAAGCAGACGATCCTGATTATCAACGATCGCCGTTCGGGGAACGGCTCCTACATCCGAACTGATGCGATTGCCATTGGCATCGTAGGAATAGAACTCGCTGACTACGCCGTTCGTCGTTACTTGCGTTAACCGTCCGCGCGTGTCATAAACGTAAGATTTGTTTATCGTGCTGCTGTCAATCGTTTCTGACTGATTAATGATCCGTCCAAGGGCATCGTATTCGTAGGAAACCGAATAAACCGGATTACCGGAAACATTTACCGTGTAATTTGCAACCTCGCCAAAGCCGTTATAGGTTCGCTGGTCAGTGATATTCCCCAGCGTCGTCCCGGTCAGGAAGCCGGAGGCGGAATCACGGGTTAATGAAAGATCCCCGGCTTGGGTCAGAAGTCCGTCATCGTCATAGGCATAAGAGACGCCCATGACACCGGCCAATGACAAAACCGCGACTTGGAAGTCATCGTTATATTCCCGCAAGATTGTTCCAGTCGGCGTCGTTTCACCGGTTTGCAGGAAGGCATCGTAGGAATATTGGATTGCATCGCCTGCGCGAGTAACCGAGCCAATTCTTCCAGCTTCATCATACGCGTATGAAATCTCTTCGCTTCCGCCTTCCTTCATGGCCTTCATGGTAATCAATCTTCCGGCATTGTCATATACATTGGAGATAATCGTGCCATCCGGTTTGATCAAATAATCCATCTGCCGTGCGGAATTGTAATGCCAGGACGTATTTGTCGGCTCGGAATCAACAGCGGGGGTGCTATAACGTTCAGTAAGACCGACCGGATTATATCCGAAACCATGTTCCTTCCCATGAGGCAGGAGATATTTTATCGGATCGGAAGAGCGATCATAAGAGAGATTAAGCGCATTGCCGTCAGTAAATACCTGATTGGTCAGGCGGCCGATCTTGTCGGAAAACGTCAAAACCTGCTCGCCCAGAGCATTATTCACGGAACGCAAGGTGCCGTCGGCGGCATAAGTAAAGTTGACAGCGCGAACATCGGAACCATCACCCTGAATGGTCTTAACCAATCTGCCTTGCGCGTCATATTCATTGTTCACTGCACATATGCCGGGGGACTGCAGATACACCAGACGCCCCAGCGCGTCAGTCCGCACCACACTTTGTTTGCCCATGGGCGTAACATTGATTGTAGTTTTATCTGCAACCGTGTATTGACTCATCCATGTCCGGTCGTTCACGGTCAGATATTCAATCATATTCGTCATACTCAAGGGATCATAGGGACCGGACAAGCCGGCAATGCGTTCAAAATCCGTCACGTTAAAATGCGAGGGCGTTGATATTTCCCTATGCTTGACAATCGGCGACTGCATGCCGAAACGAGGGTCAGGCCCCTGTTGCATTGTTATCTGGGTGCCGTCCGGGTGGTTGATGGTAACATTACCTTCCGACGTTTCTGTTTTTGTTACCTCAAGCCCGACCGGATCAATGATTCTTCTTATTTCCGTTCCGTCAGAGAACCGTTCAACGATATGGGTATTTGTCCAGCCCAAGCTGTCCGCGATCGCCACAACCCATCCGTTGGTTAATTCCTCGTGAAAGAGGCAATGCCTCCCGCCTGCCGGATCGGTGTTGCCGACTATTTTTCCTTCCGCGTCATACTCCTGATGAAATTCATAGCCCCGACGGCTGACCACATTGGTCAAGAGTCCGTTGGTGGTATAACTCATCAGATTCTTTTCCCCGGCCGGATTGGTCAGTTCAGTCAGCCAGCCGTTGGAATCAAGCTTCATTTCCGTCCGGTGGCCGTATGGGCCAACAATGGCAGTCGGATTGTTGGATGAATCGCGTTCAATCGTGGTAATCAATCCGCCGCCATCCGTGATTTTGTCCAGCAAACCGTCAGAGGTATAAGAAAAGGCGTAGAGCGTAGAACGGGTAGCGGCATCTAATGTCCGCAGATGGCGGCCAACCGCGTCAAACACGTATATTTCGGTTCCATCCTCCGAGGCAATGACAATTTCTTCATTACTGAAGCCGGGATAATCAACCTTCACGGAACGAATGCGGTGTTGTTGGGTATCGGCGATATATAGGACGCCATCCGGCCCGAAACATGCGCCTTCCGCATCGTCTATATATGCCGCGGTTGCCGGACCGCCGTCACCCAGCGGCGCTGACCAGTCATAAATCCCCGCCACACGTTTAGCCGTTCCATCCGGCGAAACTTCCCAGACCATGGCCGGACACACCAACATGCCGGTCATATATTCAACCACGTAAAACGAGGAACTATCCGGTTTTGCGGCTACCGCACGGCAACCAAAACCGGGATCGCTTGCCTGATAGACTGTGGTAATAATTCCGTCGTTGCCGATCCGCCGTATCCGGCTGTCATAAAGATCGGCAACAAAAACAGTTCCATCATCAGCCACGGCCGCGTCCATCGGAGTTCTAAACGTCGCCTCAATCGCAGGCCCGCCATCGCCTGTGGCTTCTTCCCAATATTCCAATTCCTCACCTGTGCCGGCAATCGTATTAATCCGTTTATTGGGTCCAATCCGGCGCATCCGGTAATTACCGCTGTCGGCAATATATATGGCGCATTCCCTGTCAACCGCAATTCCCAGCGGCGCATTCAACTGCGCCGATATTGCCGGGCCGCCGTCACCGGAATATCCCGCAATGCCGGTTCCGGCTATGGTGTGAATGATTCCGTCCGGCGTAATTTTACGGATAACGTTGTTTCCATTGTCGGAAATATAGATTACGCCATGCCGGCAAACAGCCACACTCGCCGGATTATTCAATTCCGCGTTGATTGCCAAGCCTTCATCGCCGGAATATCCCGCCGTTCCGCTCCCGGCCACGGTTGTGATTATTCCTTCCGGACTTATTTTCCGAATCCGGTTGTTGCCGGCATCGGCAATGTAAAACGCTCCATCCGGACCAGCACATACATCCCTCGGACAATTCAACGCGGCATCCATTGCCGGGCCGCCGTCGCCAAAATAACCGGCAATGCCGGGTCCGGCGACTGTTCTTATACAACGCAGAACCGCATGGGTTCCCTCGCCACTTTCCCGGCCATCCCCATAAGAAATAATTTGACTTACGGGATCATACGCGTGATGAATCCCCAGCATCCATCCGCCCAACCCCCATTGACGACCGTCCGCCCCGCCCAGTTTTACTTCCGCCTCTGTTCTCATCGCCACTTCCGCGCGCCCCCTGATCCCGCCGGGAATATTAACGCCGCTCATTGTCCCGAATGTTCTGCCGCCGTTCTGCCGGTCTGTCAAACCATAATATCCGTCATAGACATATCCCGTCTTTACGGCGGCTTTTTGCTTGCCGGTCAAATCGCGTCCATAGGCGTCCTTCCCGTCCCACTCAAAATTCCACTCCTGACCGGTCTGCGCGGGAAAACTATTTACAAATTGCCGCCCGGCCACGTTCACTTCAATATCCACCCGTTTTATCAGGCCGGGAATATCAGCCCCCGCTGCGGGAATAGTCAGAAAACGATTATATCCCGAAGCGCGGGCGCTTGTGTAATTCAGCGCATACCCCGTTCCGCTGACCGGCAATATCTCGCTGAATGAACCGCTTTCTATCCCGATCGTCCCGCCCGTGTTCTGTCGCGATTCGCCCGCAACTTTTTTGCTCTTTTCACTGACTTTTACCACCGGACGTTCCGCTCCTTCCGGCACGACATAAAAGGGATAATTCAAGTCATGCGGGCTGAACCTGGCAACCTGCACCCGCCACAAACTTTTTCCCGGCGCATATAATTTCGCCAACTCCGATCGTTCTTCCGGCGCAATTCCCCATTCTTCCAACCCGGCCTCGTCTTCAGCCAGGCCGTCGCCGTTAAGATCAATCTCTGCCAAACCAAGCTCATTGACTGCCAATATTTGCAGAACCACGCCGTCCGGCTCAGCCATCCAGCCCGGGCATCCTTTCCACTCGTAATATGCCGCCGGAACGTTCAATCCCACCGGCATACCCATAAAATTATCCACATAAAAACTGACCGGCCGGTCAAATTTTACCGCCTTCCCTTCCGCCTCGTCAGCGGCCAGTTCCACGCAATAAGTGTAGAACGAGCTGGAAGGCAGTTCCGCCGGCATGCAGGCCGGACCGTTTGATCCGACCGTGTATTCGGTAAAACGCATTGTCAATTGGTTCACCGCCTGCGTTACTCCCGCATCATCCACCAGATACGCCTGTACCCCGGAAGGAACAACCACGGTGGCTTGACGCGTTCCATCCTGATCCATCACCGCGCTCGCCCGCGCCGCCTGCGCATTGGTCGCGCCGGCCCCGAACTGAACCGGCGTTGCAACAGGATCGAATGAAATCAACCGCACTTCAGGCAAAATTGAAAATTCCTGCCAGGCGGTGTCAATCGTCCGCCGCGCCGGCAGATATCCGTTCTTCCGGTAATCAACCGCCACGGCCGCTCCGCCGTTCACTGCCAGATCATACCAGCCGTCAGCCCGGCTCAGGGTCTGACCGTATTCCGGATGATCGCTGATCGTCACGGTTACACCGGGTAACGGCTGACCTTCCCGGTCAAGAATTTTACCGCGCACCACTGCCAAACGTTTAACCTCAAAAGCGTTCGTATCAGCTCCGGTCTGAATTGGATTTTCACCCGAATAAAGGAATGAAATATTTCTCCCGAGAATTCCTGCTTCGCCTTTTCGTATGGCCGGAGCCGCGTCGGCGGGATCAGGCGGCAGGGTTGTCTCAAAATTCGCCCGCAGATTACGGCCGCGATCCATCAAAACTGAAAGCGGGTTTGCATTGGTATCCAAGCCGGACGCGTCTCCGCTCCATCCCGCAAACCGCCAGTATTCATCCGCCATGGCCCCGACGTTCACGACCATACCCGCGCGATACCAGCCTGAAGTTCCGGCAACTTGTCCGTGCTCAAACGCATTCAACCCCAGCCAATAATTGGTTGTCCAGAGCCAATTGATCGCCGAATTTGTCTGTAGAATTGCCGTAACTTCAAGATTTGTTCCTGAAACCGGGATACTGCCTGCGCCGATCCAGCCAGTGGAAACATATTGCGTGTTGCCCTGAATTAAGGGAGATTCTGCTATATAGCAGACTACCGTGCTGCCGCACGAGTATTCATGCGTTCCGACTGAAGGCATACAACTTCCATGAACTGAATTAACTTGTAAGGCAACTTTTTTCGGCGCCGGTGTTGATTTTGGATCCAGCGGATCGCTCCCGGCCGCAATTTCCTCCCCGTCCGAATACCCGTCGCCGTCTGTGTCCGCCAGAGCGGGATTTGTTCCCAACTGCTGTTCCTGCGCGTTGCTCAATCCGTCGCCATCCGAATCGGTCAGACCGTTCTGCCTTATATCGGAAAAATATTTACGCTCCCACCAGTCAATCAATCCGTCGCCGTCGCTGTCACGGTTGACATATGCGATCAAGTCGCCGCCCGGGCCCAGCAGGCAAATCTCCTTCATCTCCAGATCGCTCATCGTTTCGCAACAGAAAATCATCCCCGCAATATTACCATTGAACGCATCCTCCGCCTGGGCACCTTGAACGTCAAACGCGCCCAGGGTCAAGTCCGCGCCGCCCAGGAAAATGTTGGTCAAGCCGTTAAAACCTATGCTCCATGTCCAGGCCCTTTGTCCATTGACATACATCAGCACGCCGTCCGTATCCGGCCGCCAACTCACCCCAATGTGCAGCCATTTGTTCTTCTTGACCACCGGCAATACCGTTCCCGTCCAAAGCGCCTTGTCCCAGTCAAGACTGCCGTCCGGGGAAAGCGCGCTCCAGATCCGCCCGAAATATCCGATAAAAAGACAATATTCGCTCTCTCCGCTCCGGCTTTTTACCTTCCCCAGCACCCGCTCAAAATTTTTACCGTCTTTCGGCCTGAGCCACAGGCAATATGAAAAATCGCCCCAGAAACTCAGAGCCGGTGATGAACCAAAGTTCACGTATGCCCTGCGGCCATCCAGCTCCAGTGTTCCCTGTTTGAATTTCGCGCCGTTCAGCAATGTCCCGTTCAATTCCCCTTCCAGCGCCTCGTCCGCATTATTAACCAGCGGCCACCACGCTGAAATTTTGTCATGATTGTCAGCCAGCGTCGGGCGGCTGTTTGCATCCCGCGGATTTGTCCCCACTCTTCTCTCTTCCTCGTCCGTAAATCCGTCATAATCGCGGTCCCTCCGCCCGCCGCATCCCGCCAACAAACCGAAGTTTTCGTCCGGATATTGTTCGGAACCCAGCGCCGTTTCCGCCCCCAACTCAGCCATGCCGGCCGGAACGCCCTCTTCCGCGCCGCCCTTTTCCCCCATCCCCAAAATAAAAAAGGCGCCCGTCATTACAACGAACGCCCGCATCACACGGTTCATGATCTTATTTTGGCGGAGTCTCATGAATGCTCCCGGAATATATGTTTTCCTCACATGAGTTAAGCGATTCTTGCTGAATTTTTGAACTGATTTTTTGAAGATTACAATCATTTGCAGAGAATTTTTTTACAGCAATTTTCCCTACAAACTGCTTTCAAAATAAGCCGTTTTACCCCTGTCTGTCAAGCGACCCCACCCGGCCTGCTACTCGAATCAAATCTTTAAATCACACTGTTCTTTGGCAGGCCGTATCAGAAAAAAAAAGTTCAAAATTTGAACGACAAATTTTCTCCGCCGTTTTGAAGGATATCCCCGCCCTTTTGTATACAGCCAACTCACGCTTCATCCCCTTCATGGATCGTGTCCCCACGTTCGAAAGCGATGAATCGGTACCATAAATCATAAAATCTTCCGCGCCAAACGCGATAAGCCGCCGCAACGCATCTTCCCGGTAATTCGGCGGAGTACCCGGCGTGATGTCAATAAACATCTCGGCCGTCGAATATCCGGCGTTACGAGCACTACGGGCGTGGCCAAAAAGCGCAAGGCATTCATCAGTCCACGGCCATGAAATATGCGCCAGAGCAAAACGAAAACGCGGTATCTGTAACAACGCCTCATAATATGCCGGGCGACAAAACCGTGAAGAAAATGTCTCGAAATATAAAATGCCGGAATGGAACAAACATGGCGCTTTTAAAACAGCCATTTTGGCGCAATATTTCAAAATAGGTTCTTCATAAGGATACCAATTGTTTGGTATCATTTTAAAACCACGGTAACGATATTTTTCCACCGCCCAATCCAGAAGCCCCAGCGGCATCTTATGTCGAGGCTCAATCCACGCCAAACCGTAAATACGATCCGGCGCTTTAGCAATCAACTTTCCAGTCTGAATGATATTATCCCTTTGTTCCCGCAGATCACGACCATACCATGATAAAACCGCGATATGCTCCAAGCCTGCCTTATCCATGCGTTTTAGCAAGTCAGCCGTGGATATCTGACCATCCTTTTTAGCATGGGAATGAATATGAATGTCATTAAAGACCATATTTCTCCTCTCTATTGCCTAAATCACATGATCCGATTTTTTTGTCTTAGGATGTCATGCATGAGAATGCCGACTTTATGAACCAATCGTTTAAAAACCTATGTAAATCGTGCCTTCATGCATTCCCTCGTAGGCGCCGATATCCACGGCCCTGTAACGGATTCTGATGCGGCCGTCCAAATCCACGGCATTCGTCATCCAATTTTGATTCAGACCGGCATTGATGCAGGGAGACGAGCCCGCCAAACGATAGTTGCCTGCCACAGCATTTTGAAACAACGGCGGCGAATCAATATTACCCGGGCCGTTGGTGACCAAAGGAGTCGTGCAACAATTTGTGAAAAATGTCTTGCCCGGCTCAAGGAACCAATTTGTACCGCTGGTACTGTCAGCAATAATCGTATTGAGAAATGAAGCCGCATGAATTACTGCACCGGTGGCGCACACTCCGATGTTATTATCCACAACCGTGCAGTTTTCCACACAACCAGTGCCATTATAAATCCTGATCCCGTAAACCTCATTACTAACCACAAGACACCCTTTAACGCTGGCCGCAGCGTTCGCATCCATAAAGTATAGTCCCATGAATGTGTTACCGCTAATAATACATCTCAAAGCGAACGCATTGTTTTCTATGCTCATTCCATAGCCATAATTATCAGAAATCACGGTATCATAAACAACGCCGTATTTATTCCGAATTCCCGCCGCTCCGGTTAAAGGGGTATTGGTATTTTCTGAAAATTGACAGTTATATACGTATCCACGACTGAGGTATGCACCACCTCCACTCCTGGCCCCACCGTTTCTCATAACGACTGAATTGGTCAGCGTTCCATATTCGATATATAATCCGGCCCCCAACCCGTTGACTCCTCCTCCTTCAATTGTGTTGTTGACAATCAGACAGTTTTTGACCGTTCCGCGCACAAGATACACTCCACCCCCCGAACCACCGCTTGGCAATGCTCCGTTTGTGATAGTGAAGCCATTCACAACACAACCGGCGTTGGTGACATAAAAACAACGATTGGTTACATTTGGATAATTTCCGTTCACAAGCGTGTTGGAACAGCCGTTAACACTCTGCATGGTAATATTTTGCACGACGTTAATTTGATTCGTTAAAATGTAAGTACCGTTGGTAACCAGAACGACATCTCCGTCGGATGCACTGTTCACGGCCTCGATAATATTGGTAGAGGCATCGGCCCAATTCGTATAGGGCGGATTATTTGCCCCTTGTCCCGGCGGACAGACACAAATAGTGATGCCAACCGCCGATTCCACGGCCAATGCGGCCAATGCCATTGTCAATTGTTTTCTCATGACAAACACTTAGCGCCACACGTTTAATTTTAAAGTCCAATCGCGCTTTAACGAACAATTAAACTATTAAACTTTATGACTTTTTTACAAAAAAACAAGTTCAAACCAAAAAAACGGATTGTTTCACAAGAAAATATCCTGAAACAATTTACGCAATGCCGGCTGTTCCATAATGACATTGCCGTCCTTCCCCCCTTTCACCACGGCGCTGCATTCATAAAACTGGAAGCCGTCATATCCGCCTTCCAACGCCTCCGTAATGGCATTCCGGGTCAATTGGACGTTATCGTCTCCCCTCCATAGACTGTTCCATTTTGAATACACAACCGGTATGCCGCGCGGCCTGGTCTGCGCAAGCACTTCATGCGCAAAACGCGAGGATGGACGTACATCCTTCATGGTAACGAAATCAGCCAACCCCTCGTTCAGCCAAGTTCTCCAATCCAAATGCATTCCCATAGCACCGCCGATCTCCGGTTCAATGTCCATCAAATGCGCGATATGAAGCCCCATCTTCTTGCCAAATCTATTCGCCAGATTCCTGCATTCTCGGTAAAATTGCGTATATGCCTCGCCTCTCAACCGACGCAACGCGGTTCGGTCGAAATCATCCGTGACCAGCAAATTCACTCCATAGCGCCTCATGAATTCATCAACCACCGGCGACTCAAAACCGAATTCATCCCATGCGAATGTCCATTGATGATTCGAAAAACGCAGATCCACTCCATCCACCCCCGCCGTCAGCATTTCTCTAACCATCTCAAGCCAGAAATTGCGCACAGCGGCAAACGAGGGGGAGAGCGCCGCCAGTTCTCCACGGTCTTTACCCATTGCGATCGCCAATAAACCCTGAGCAGAATCAATCACAAATCGCCTTACCATGCCATCTCGGCAGGGACGCGCTCCGGTTGGACTGTCGGGATATTTATCAAACTCTATGCCGCCATCTTGAAATCCAGCTCTTTCACGGGAATATGCCCCTTTGGCGCGCGGTACTGCGCCATAGGTAACCAGATGTTCTTCGCCTTGTTCTCCAAACACGTGAATTAGATTCACCAGCGTGTTGCCAAAGGAATTTGCAACTTTCCGACAACTGAGCGCAATATATTTTTCGTCTATCATCATTTTATCGAAGCGAAAAACCACGCACCGTTTCTTTTCTGCGGTCTGACGGTCACCGGACGATGTATGTTCCCAAACGGGATAATCCTCGATCGTTTCCCGTTTAACCAGTGTTCCTTGATAAAGTTGATAGGCAACGTTATTGTTACTGACCCAGATTTCAATATCGTCAATTGAAATATCCGCAGGCGTATCGGTTTCCTTAACAAGATCAATCCGGTTGACAACCTTGCTCTTTGCCTGGCCATAGTTGCCGGGTTTACGCGCCATGAGATATTCCGGATGTTTCGCCGCAAAATCCATAATATGGGCAACCGGTCCACCGATTCGCGACACTTTGCCGTATTGAACGGCTTCTGGCGTACCATCACCGAAGCTATATTGAAGACCCACGTCAAAAGGTTTAAAGACGCCGTACAGCTCAACATTATGCGCATGGGCCGCATCCACTGCCGCCTTTAACACATCGCCAACAGCCTTCATGGTACGGCGATAGTTTGACGCCATACGGCTCGCGGGAATGTACACATACCAATCCGGAGGATAATGAAGCCACTCTACACGTTTAACCCCCCAGCTCTTAAATTCTCGGAAAAGCCTGTCGAACATATCCTGGTCATAGGCCGCATGGCAAAGATCGTCTGGAAAATCAACTGCCACTTCGAGATCAAATTCGCCGTTCCTGCGCGAAGGTAAGGGCGGCACATTCAAGGCGTCATCCGCAAAAATATCCAGTCGTTTTACAAGTGTTTCTCCCGAAAAATTCAACCAGACCCGGCCGAAAATAGGTTTAGGGGCAGGATCTGTGACTGCAATGACTTCCCGGCCATCAAGTAAACCTCGTATTTTCCCGTTATCAAATTCAAAGACAACCAGATGGTTTTTATGATTGGGAACAGCTTTAGCGCCGATCTCCGCAAGAGAACAGCCACCGGCAGTTCGATAAATTTTATGGAACATACAATCCGGACTTTTGAGCCCCATATTTATGGCACGAGATTCATCGCCGCAATCCAGCGAGACTTTTGAGGCAACGGGAATAACTTCAAGCGCAACTTTGAACTTATCCCATGCCCTCCCGTAAAAAGGAATTGTCAAAACACCATTAATCAATAACCCGTCAGCGCGAAAAATATATGACGATTTGCCAAAACCATGAAAAGTCCAGCCTTCCGGAACTTCATTGCGAATAAATATATGCGATATTATTCTTCTCATTTCGTGATATCCTGGAAATGAAACCGTTATAAATTTTAATTTTTCATCAACGCATAAATCCAATCCGCTATTTGCCTGCGATATTTCGCGGCCATAGCGTTATTAAAAACATCGGTAACCCTGCCAAAATCCTCGCCCCACGGCACCGTGGCCAGTATCGTCTCAAGTTTTGCATCGATTTCAGAAGATTTTTCTCGCTTTCCCGGACACTTGGAATTTTCTTCTATCAGCTTTCTCAATGTATACACATAACGATAATCGTCTATGCCCTCGCGCACGCCTTCCCATTGCAAGGTTGGCGTGATCTCGCCACTTGTTACGCAATAAGTAATTTTAGGGTAAAATTTTAACTGATTGACGCCATTCGGATCGGTTGTGGAACCTAATTCATACAGCCAGGTCACTTCCCCCCGCACTTTCGAAATATAACTCAAAAATCCCGCCCCCCATCTGCTGGGCATCAGCCCCCCGGGAAGACCGTCATAACATCCGGAATAACCGTAATGAAACGGAACATTTTTATATTGCGAGATGTCGCGTAAAATTTCGGCATTTTTCCCGCTTGAATACACCACATCGCCGCTAAAAATTTGTATGGTATTGAACGGCGCAAGTTTTTTCCAAAAATCTCCGGAAATATACGCGGCACCCTTAAATCCGGCTTCTTTTGCCAACGGCCATTGCCAAAGGGCGCGTTCCGGCCTGCCCCCGGCGGCCCGGCCGCCCGGTTCATCTATGCCTTCATAATACCAGTCAAAATCCTTCCCTCCCAGTTTCTTGACCAATTTGTCAATCTCCCGAAGGGCGGCCTTGAATGCCTCTTTGAATTCAGGCGTTTCCATTGTTTTACTTTTTCCGCCATGGCCCTGATCCGCAACCGGCGGTTTCTCAACGCCCAATGCCTCGGCCACCTGATTCTCAAGCATGGTTCCGCAGTGAATTATCAGGGGGCCTTTTAATCCGGCCCGCTTCATGGCCGGAATCACCATCTCAACCTTGGGGAATCCCACCAACACCAGTTTCCCGTCCACGACTTTGAGTTTCGCGGGCGGACCGTAACCGCACCCCAGAACTATTCCCTCTATCCCGTGTTCCTTGATGTCCCGCATGGCAACAGTTGCGGCTTCAATCATGTTCATGCCGGGCTTGCGAAGTGCTTCGAAATTGCCGGTGCAATGCATGAACCAGTTCATGTTGTCAGGCGCATCCAGGGAAAACGGCAAAACTTCAATACAAACCGGCACCGACCGGGAACGTCCGCTGTCCGACTCGATAACATATTTCCCTCGATATGTGCCCGGCTTTGCGGTCTCCGGTATCTTGATCGTAAAATAAAACGACTGACTGGTATTTTCCGGAACATCGAGCGAACTTTTTTTAAGAAGCAGCTCGGGCTTCACAATATAGATACGGTCATACCCCTCGAAAAGCCCCGCGTTCCCCATTGGCCAGCATTTGACAATACGCGCATCGACATTATCTTGGGATATCTTGTCGCCGTTCGCGTTTACCAGTTCAGCCAGCTTTATCCTTACTTTCTTCAGAGTTTTAAATGAATAAACACTGATCCAGAACGGCTCATATTCCCCCCTTGCGGCAAAAAGCGATATTATATTGCCAATCTCATCCGGTCGCGGGATGCTTTCTGGACAAACATCGCGCGGATCTTCGCGGATATAGGGGGCGAATCCATAGTGCCCCCATTTTTTTACGATCCTCTGCGGTAAAGGATCGTCGGCCTTTTTGCATGACAGCTCGCAATAAACTTTCATTTTCCGCCCGCCGCAGTCAAGTTCAATCGCTCGCGCCTTGTCCTTTGCGGAAAAAGGAACATAATCGACACGCAAATCGTCGAACCAGGCCTTGCCGGTGCTCTGTTGCAATATTATATCGACGCGGAAACCTCGCACGCCTTCGGACAGGACGATCGTCTTTTCGCATTCCGTCCAATCGTTATTTCCCTTTTTACCAGGGATGTTCGCGATGAGGTTTGATTGTCTGTCGGTCAAAATGCCTCTTATTTGCATTAAAGGCATGTTCCAGGTATAGTCCGTCATAGGGGCGACATTCTCCGTCTTATATCGGAAATAAACCCTGAGTCTGCCGGCATATTCTCTTTCCTCGGCCACAGAATAAGACCAGACCGCCCTTCGCATACGGTTGGTTTCGCCCTCAGGTATCGCCAGAAGCAATGAACGCCCGCCAGCACTTCCACTCTCCTCCGATAAAGCACATAATTCCTGCGTTTCCGTGGTCCATTTCTGAACGTCACGAGCATCAATCAAAACAACCGATGCAGGCTTGGACGGAGACACCGCCGCACCCGCAAAATGTCCCTCTTTATCCGAACATCCCGCCAGACAAACGCCCATCAAAATAAGGAAAATAATTCCAGCCTTCCCGATCGCTTGCATAACGTTTCCTCTTCTCCTGCTGATTTAAATTACGGAATTATCCAAGCACTCATAATCGTTCACCATGCCGCCACGGATCACGAGCCACTTCTTGCCTTCAGAAGTCCGGGAACCAGCATAAGGCTTTTAACGTAATAGGCCGATTCCGCCTTTTTTATATCTTCCTTCTGCTTCCTATTCACGATTACCGACATGCAGATACCGGCCGCGAGTGCGGACAAACAGTCGTCATGCGGATTGTCGCCGATCATGACAGTCTCTTTTCCAAGCAATCCTTCCCTGGCCATCATTCTCCTGTAAAATTCCGGAGAACTTTTCAGGCAACCGACCAGTTCATGTCCATACACTTCGCAAAAAACACGCGAACGTTTCAAGTCGGCAGGCAGTCCGATGCTCGCCAGCATCGCCAATATCCGGCTGCGGCTGACATTGGATGCAATATAAAGCCGGAAACCGACCTTGGATAACATCTTTATCATGTCCATGGCGTCATCGTAAGGACGAAAATACTTTAAAGCATCCCTGGCGATCCTTTTCCACAAATCTTTCCCTGTGATTCCGATTCTGTGTTTTGCCAGGGCAAGAAAAGGGTCGCCGGCCGGAACAGTGCTTTCCATCCGCAACACCTGTTCAAGCGCCTTACTTTCCCCGGTTCCCGTTTCCTCCATGATCAAATCGCGCAGAACAAACTCGGGAAATCCAACCTCCTCATAGCCGACCCGACTTTGAGTTATGGTGCCATCCATATCGATCAAAACATTCTTCATGGTATACAACCGGCTCAATTCAGAAAGACTGGATTTGTCCATGCGGTATGCCCTTTATCGTCGGCGCATTCGATCCTGACGAAATTGTCTTTTCCGGTCAGTTTACATTCGGCCTCGGTCAACAATTTGTCCGCCGAAGCCGTCAGTTTCCTGAAGCTGCGTCCGCCCATGAAATTTATGATTCTTACAGGATCGGTCTTGATCCGGATTGTATCCCCAGTAATTGCCAAATCTCCGATGAGCGGACCGTTGGTTGAATAAAAATATCCCTGCCGCAGGGAATCCATGATGTTTTCCACCGTCAATTTCTCCGTCTTTACCATGACGCTGCTCACGGCCGTGTCGTTCGGCCTGAACTCGTTGAAATGCCAGTGGGCGTCGTCCGCGGCAATTCCCCAGACTCTTCTTCCGGCACAGAGCAGTTCATCCCAGTAAACGCCGGAGTAGCCCCTGCCGGAACACATTTCAACGCTGGTATTGTATACCTCCATGCCAATGAAATCTTCCAAGGCCATTATGTCTTGGGCCGTGCTGCAGCCGACCATGAAATAAGGATGCGCGATGATGGCCTCGCCGCCGTCATGCCGGATCATTTCAATAACCTTTTGGGCCGGCATATTGCGGCATTTTCCGGCAAGCGGCATCCTGGTATTGACGGCTACAATATCAAAATCATAGCGATCCTTTTCCTTGCCGTCTCTATAAGCACCTATTTCTTCCCCGCAGATGGCAAGAAATTTTTCATCCGAATAACAGGCAACATCAGTCCTTCGGTTGTGATCGGTTATGCAGACAAAGTCGTAATTTTTCTTCCTGTATTGCCCGATCATTTCCGGCGGCGAAAGCAGGCCGTCGGAATTGGTCGTATGCGTATGCAGATTGCCCTTGTACCAGTTGCCTTCTTTTTTGAATGGATTATTAAACATTGCTTTCATGTGTCTAATATACTTTGTCCCGAATACTCGCCGGAAGTTCGGGGATATCCAGCGCCCTGCTCTTGTTGCGCATTGACTCGGTTGCCTTACAGCCTACCGCAACGCTCATCCTGCCGGCCAGGGGTGTGGAAACCGGCCTTTTACCGGTCAGAAGCAGTTCCAGAAAATCATTGCAAATGATCGGATCGGCCCCGCCGTGCCCGCCTTCCGCCTGCCTGATGTTGTAAACACGGTCGGCCGCCAGATTTTTCCAGCGCTTGGACCTCTGCCGCAATTTTACCGCGACCCGGCAATTATCGTCAAGGTTTTCCAGTCGCCCCTCGGTGCCGATAAACACGTAATTGCGCCAGTAATCCGGCGTGTAATGACACTGCTGATAGGTGGCTTTGATGCCGTTCGCCAGTTCCATCATGACGGCGCTGTTGTCTTCCACGTCGACTTCCTTCCTGAACACGCACATATCCATTTGATTGGAGCGCAGACTGTCTCCGATATGCTGGTATTCAACGCAGGTATCCTTGTCCGGACAATCGGGACAACGCAAGTCGTTGGGTTTGTCCCCGCCGTAATAATCCAGACTGCCCATAGCCGAAACACGTTTCGTATACTGGCCGGTTATCCAATGAATCATGTCAATATCATGCGAGGCTTTTTGCAGCAACAAGCTGGTGGAATTTTTCCTGGCGCCATGCCAGTCATGATAATACCAGTTGCCGCCCGGTCCGACAAAATGTCTTACCCAGACCGCCTTCACTTCGCCGATGTCCCCCGAATCCACAATATCTTTCATTACACGGAAAATGTTCATGTAACGCATGTTGAATCCGACCATGAAATGTTTCCCGGACTTTTGCCATGCCTCCAGCATTTCGTCGCATTGCGCAATGGTAATGCCCATGGGCTTGTCGCAATAGACATGTTTTCCGGCTTGCAAAGCCTTGATGGCGTATTCCGCATGAGTAAAATCAGGGCTGGTTATGACGACCGCGTCAATATCCCTGGAGAGCAGGTCGTCAATATTTTTGGTAAGATACGCGTCTTTGTTTATTTCCCGCTTAAAAATGGCAAAGGCCTTGTCGCTTGTATCCATGCCGGCTGTAACGACCGATTTCCCCGCCGGTTTATGGAAATGCCTGGCGATTATGCCGCGGCCGGTCAAACCGACTATACCGATTCTTATCTGATTTCGGCTTAACGTTGAATTATTCATAGTATTTCCTGCAATTTCCTGCATTTAAGACCTCCCGCGAATTGAATCATATTCTGCCATAATCATCTGGTTCAATCAACACCCATCATGGCCATGATGGAGGGATGACGGTAGATGGATTTCCATTTTGAGTTTGAAGGGATTTTGTTTTCCTTCAGCATGGATTCATAAGGCGGCATGAGGGCATAATCCCGCACCTCGCCGATCGGCGCAAGGCAAAAATCGTCGCTCAGGAATTTTTTATCGTCCCGCACCACCTTCATGGATTCCCTGATGTAGAAATGCAACTGCATGGAATAAACGCACAAGGGGCGCACGGCTTTTTCCGGCGAAGCGCCGGTCGGGTCTCCGACCACGCCGGCCGGAGTTTTTTTCCATTCCATGCCCTGCGGATAAAACTGGTGCCAGACCGAAATGCCCGGCGTGAGCGCGCCGGCCTTGGTGGTTGGACTATACCTCAACGAACCCGCCGGTTCGGTTTTGACGGCATACTTCATGTTGACGCTTTCCATTGGGCCGGTTGCCATCTGATAGGAAGTTTCCGCCTCGTCCGCATGGATGAAGGGCGACTTCAATTTGCAGGATTTGCGCCTCGGGTCAAACCCCTTCATCTGCCAGGTATACCATTCCGTCTCCATGATGATCGCCGGGCAGCCGGTCGTCTTGCCGAACTTATGAATGGCGTGCTGGTTCACGTATTCCTGTCCGTGGTTCTGCAGGTTGATGATATTCCTGAAGCCCATATTGTAAAGGCCGACCATGTTCCAGAAAATGGTATTTATGTGCGTTTTTTCAGGGATGATCGTGGTTCCCGGCATGTAACAATGGTGCGAGGGGTGCGAGCCGGCGCCGGTCGGGAAAGCCAGCATGATCCCGGTTTTTTGACGCATGGCATAGGCGATCGCCAGGCACTGGTGGCCGTCCTGGAACAGATTGCTCATGGCGCCGTGCAGTTCCATGGAGCCGGTGACAAAAATGACGCTGCGCGTCTTCAATATCTCCGGATAAACGTCGCCGAAGGGGGCGTGGCAGAAAAAGTATTTCGGATCGTTCAAACGGTTCGGGTGCGGATAACCGTAATACGCGGCCACGGCCTCGATGTCATCTTCGCCGAGATTGTCATAGCCGTGGTTCATTATGTATTCGTAGGGAGAGAGACATTTTTCATGCCGGAATTCTTTTTCCGCCGTCGCAAACAGTTCTTTTACAATCTTCTCGCCCCTGTCATGTTTTTTATTCATTTCGTTGTTCCTTTCGTTAAAATGCCTTTTATATATTCAACACTTTGCCGCGCCGCTTCGGCGGGCGTGGGCCACGGCATCATTTCCATTGAGATATATTTATTATAACCAATGCCTTTGAGCACATCCATGACATCTAAAAACCCCAGGTGGCCGCAGCCCGGGGGGCGGCGGTTGCTGTCGGAAAAATGCACATGTCCGAGAAAAGGTTTCGCCTTCACAATGCTCCCGCAAATGGAAGGCTCCTCAATATTCATATGGAACGTGTCTATCAAAAGCTTCAGGTTGTCATGTTTGATCTTCCTGACAAGCTCGCCGCCTTCTTCAATGGTGTTTATGAGCCTTGTCTCGTAACGGTTCAGGGGCTCAATAAAAAGTTTCACGCCTTTTCTCGCGGCAAATCCCGCGCACACGGCCAGGGATTCCTCAAAAAGCCCGCGCTCCTCGCCGCCGTTTTCACGGCCGCGGCCCCTGATCAGCCCGATGATTACCGCCGCATTGAATTCAGCCGCGAAACAAACATGGGCCCTGATCCGCTCAACGGCCTTTTTCCTGATTTCCTTCCGCGGGTCGGTTAAACTTAAGCCTTCCTCCAGAAATGCCTGGCCGGTGCCGATGGCGGGAACTTCCATGCCGGCCGAACTGATGATCTTTTTCAGCCGTTTTGAGTCAACCAGAGCCGGGTCGCGCACGGCCAGTTCAATACCGTCGTATCCCAGCGCGGCCGCCCGGCCGATGCTGCGCGCGAGGTCGCCGCTGTAACTGACGGCTGAAAACCGCGTCGTATTCGTTGACAAGACCAGTCCAAACTTCATTGTAATGCCGTTAATGATTACCGATCGTTATTTCCAGCGAACATTTTTTAACACTTCGCTCATCCTGTCATAAGCCATGCGCATTGTTTTCTCCGGCGGCCAGGCCCAGTATTCCGGCCTGAACAGTTCCACGGAAACAACGCCTTCGTATCCGCCGGCCTTCAGCGCCGCCAGAATTTTATCCAGCGGAATAACGCCGTCCCCCGGAAACAATCTGTGTTTGTCCTCCAACGTGTTTTTCGGCAAATCCTCGCAATCATTGATGTGCACGATGGATATTTTACCGACACACTCCTTTTCAAGCGCGGACGGGTCGGAACCGCTGATAAAGAAATGAAATGTATCCAGCACCAGACCGAGATTTTTCGCCGCAGCCTTCTTGACAACCTGCGCGCTCATCCGCATGTTATTGACCGAACATTTGCGAAACCCCAGAAATTCAAAGGCCACGCGCACTTCGTATCCGAGCGCGATGGCGCAATATTCCTCCAAAACCTCCGATGTTTTCCGGACGATTTCCTTTTCGGGGACCGTCCCTTCCCGCTCCAGAAACGAAGGAATCGCCACCACGTAACGGCAGCCAATACTTCTCGCCAGAGCGCAGATATCGCGAAAGCGCTGCCGGCCCGTGTCCCGCTCCGCCTGGTTGTCAAAAAGCGTGCCGCCGTCATAGGCGTTGATTGAGAAGGGGCGGACCCGGCTTTTCTCAAAACACATCAAAAGATCGCGGACGGAATTATGCCGCAGATATTCCTCCAGCTTGGCAAGCGTTATTTCCAGACAGCCGAACCCTACCCGACCGGCCGCCGCGATATCGGCTTCCAGGGATGATTTTAACGTCGTCGCTCCGTTGATTGCCGGCAACATGTTTTTAATCTGGTTTGATCGCCACTTTCATTGAATCCGGCTCCATGGATTTCAGCAGGGCTTTTTCGGCGTCTTCCATGGCATATTTGTGCGTGACCAGCTTGTTGAAATTAAAATATTTCGACCATGCCTTCATCATCCGCAACTCCGGCAAATACCCCACGTACGCCAGGTTCGTCATCCCGATCAAACGGATGTTTTTAGAGCACAGATGCTTGTGGGGATTGATCGGAATCTCCCCCTTGTCAACAAAACTGCCGACCTCAACCAGTGTGCCGCCTTTGCGCAGCATCTCAATTCCCTCGATCAGCGATTTCGGCATGCCGGTGCACGTCACTACCACGTCGGCGCCGCGGCCATCGGTCATATCCTTTACCACCGCGCCGATTTCCTGCGGTTTCTGAGACCCGGCGTTAAAGACATGGTCGGCCCCGAATTCCCGGGCCATTTTTAAACGATAATCGGACATGTCGGTGGCGATGACGTTGCCGGCCCCAAGCATGCGCGCCTTCATCACATGGCACATTCCGAGCGGCCCGACCCCAAGCACCACAACCGTGTCTCCCGCCATGAAACCCTCGTTGGGGAGCGAGGAATGCCCCTTGGCAATGTCCAGGCCGTAAGTAACGCACATGGGCTCGGCCAAAACGGCCATTTCATCCGACACGTCGTCCCCGATCTTGAACACGTGGCTCTTCGGATAAACATACATGTATTTGCTCCAGCCGCCGGTCAAATGCGGCGCCTCGGAGGAGAGAAGATGTCCGTAACTCCTGATATTGGAACACCACGTGTAACCGAATCCGTTCCGGCAGTAATAACACTCTCCGCAAAGAATATCGGGACTTATGATGACCCGGTCGCCAACCTTCAGTTCCTTCCCCGAAAATTCCATCTGCCGCGCCGCTTCCGGCGTGATCTCTACCACGCGCCCCACATTCTCGTGTCCTGGAACGGCTGGATACGGCCCGTTGATCTCCCGTTCCGTTCCGGCGTACTGAACCGCCTCGCCCTTGTACCCGTGCTTGTCCGTGCCGCAAACGCCGGAGAGCAGAATCTCCACCAGCAGCGCCCCCTTTTCAAGGGGGGGCGCCGGAAATTCCCGTACCTCTATTTTACCCGGCCCTGCCATCACAACCGCCTTTACATTCTTCTTCTGCATTTCAATTCTCCCGTATTTTGTTTGATATACATTAAATTATCGCCGTCACCTTGCATTCCTTGCGGTCGGTCTGCAGGGCGATTATGTTCTTGGGCACATCGGCCAGCTTTATGCGCTTTGTCACAATCGGCCGCATGTCCATGCCGGAGGCCATGACCGCAATCACCCGCGGAAACGTTCCGTGTCCGGAATGCCCCTGGGCGCCGATGATCGCGGCGCGCCGCACCTGGAAAACCTCGCCGGTGACCGGAATTTTTGCGTCGGCCCTGGCCACGATGACCACTCTGGCGTTCAACGCCCGTCCCTCCCACAATGCCCGCTCTATGCCGGGAAACACCCTGTCCGGCATGCCGGTGGCTTCCAGATAAAGACTAGCGCCGTAACCATCCGTCAATTCAAGAATCCGTTCCGCAAAATCATCCTTTTCCGGATTGATTATATCTGTCACACCCATCTTCATTGCCATGTGCGCCCTTTCCGGCTGAGGCTCGGAAAGAATCACCCTGGCGGCTCCGGAGCGCCTCAAAATGGCCGCGGCGGCCAGGCCGATCGGCCCGCCGCCGAGAATCACCACGTTGTCTCCGGCGCGGATACCGCCGGCCCGTTCAATGACCGCATTGTAGGCAACCGAACACGGCTCAACGAGGCTGCCGGCCACGAAAAGCTCGTCTCCCTCGCCATACATTCGCTTCATCTCATCCAGACTCCACAGATATCGCGCGTTAATCGCCACGTATTCCGTAAAGGCGCCGGCGACGCTGAAGCCGAGTTCCTGCAAATTCTCGCAGTGATTCGGATATCCGTCCGCGCAGGGACGGCAATACGAACACCAGATCATCTCCTCGGCGCAGACCGGCTCGCCCGCGGAAAATCTTTTGCCGGTGCGTTTGCTGACCGCATTTTTCCCGGCTTCGGCCACAACGCCGGCGAATTCATGTCCCAGAACCACCGGAAAGGCGGTCAGGCCGGGATAAAATATATAGCCGTCCCGGTCGGCCTGGGCCATGTGCACGTCGCTCCCGCATATGCCGCAGGCCCTGACGCGCACCAGCACCTCGTCCTCCTTTATCGCCGGCTTCCCAATTTCCGCAATCTCAACGCGGGGATGCCGCCACACCTTGCTGCCCAGATAGGTCAGCTTTCCGTCCATGTCTTTTTTCCCGAGCGTGAAATCAGTTTTCGGGGACCACTCCGCCGACAATATAACCGCCTTCATTTTCCCTCCATATTTTGTCTACCTGTATCATACCTGTATTATTCGCGAAAATAAAAAAACACGCGCCCCTGGATAGCGCGCCTTGTCAGCCGGCTCCGCAGGACTTCCGGACCACCAGCTCGGTCTTCAACACGACGTGCCTGAACGCGGCCGCCGCGTTTTTCCGTCCGGAGCGTATCTTTTCAATCAAAATTTCAGCGGCCTTTCTTCCGATCTCGCGCTTGGGCTGCCGCACAGTCGTCAGCGGCGTTTCCAGCATGGCGGAAATCTTCAGATCGTCAAAACCGACCACGGCGATATCCTTTGGCACCCGCAGCCCGGCCTCCTTTATGGCCTTCAACGCGCCGATGGCCAGACAATCGTTGTCGGCGAATATGGCCGTCGGTTGTTTTTTCGCCGCCAGAAGCTTTCTGGTCTCAACATAACCGCCCACATCATCCGGCTCAAATCTGGCGCTTCCGGCGGTGCGGCACGGCTCAATCCGTCTGACCAGTTCCGGATCATAGAATATTTTCGCCTTTGCCAGAGCCAGTTTGTAACCTTCGTCGCGCTCCTCATTTGAACTGCAGGGCACCCCGCAGACATGGGCGATCCTTTTGTGCCCGAGTTTTGCCAGATGGGTCACCGCGGCGCAGGCGCCTTTCCGATTATCAACCACGACGTAATCCGTGTCTATGTCGCGAAAATATCTGTCAATCAGGACGAACGGCATATTGCTCTGCTTTAAATTAAAAACGGCGTCCGTGTTGGACCTGCCCCAATTCGGAAAAATTATAGCCCCGGCCACCGGCTGATCCTTCAGGCGCATGAGATGCTGATTCTCTTTCTCCGGGCGGCAGTCGCAGGTCTGGACGATCAACTCGTACCCCATCCGGCCGCAGGTCTCTTCCATGCCGCGATGCAGCTCGGAAATAAAAATATCCTCAATGTCGGGAACAATGAAGGTCAACGTTTTCTTCCCTTGTAAAGATGTTTCTTTCGCGCTCGGATCGGCCACGAAAGTTCCTTTGCCCGGCGCGCGCTGCAACAATTCCCGCTGCACAAGCCGGGCCAAGCCCCGGCGGACCGACACGCGGCTGATGCCGTATTTCCGGCACAGTTCGTTTTCGGAGAGAATGCAGTCTCCCGGCCGGAGCGCGCCGCGGCCGATCTGTTCCGCCAGTTCCTTCTCCATGGCCGCCGATACGTATTCGCTGTTCTTTTTAAGAGACATTTTTTTACCGTCCCGCCCGAAAATTCCAACATCGCCATTTATTTATAACTTGTATACTACATGTATTATTTAAAAATGCAAGCAAAATTTTGTTGAAAAAGCAGGGCGAGGGAGTATAAAGCAGATGCGGCGCGTTTTGAAAACAATTTTAACACCCCGCCGCCGGAAAATTCGCGCATCGCGCAAATACCGGCGGCCACAACGCCGGAAAAATGAAAAGAATCTGGTTTTTTATTGTCAATTCCACGTTGTTTGCGGCGGCAATGGGCTGGCTGGAGGGCGTGGTGGTAGTTTACCTGCGCACCATCCTCTTGCGCCGGCCCGACTGGAAAACGATTGAAATCACGCGCGAGGCCGCCACGCTGATAATGCTCATCGCCTTTGCGGCCGCGGCCGGCCGGAACCGGCGCGAACGCGTCGGAGCTTTCCTGTGGGTTTTCGGACTCTGGGACATCATTTACTACGTGAGCCTGTGGACATGGCTGAAATGGCCGGAAAGCCTGGCAACCATGGACACGCTTTTTTATATTCCCTGCGTCTGGCAGTCTCCGGTTTATGTGCCCGTGTTTTTTGCGCTGCTTATGATGCTGATCGGCCTTCTGCTGTGGTTGAACCGCCTGACGAATCATTTGGCGGCCGGCGGACGCTGGGGCCTGGCGGGCTGGGTCGCCGGCTTGCTGGCGGGGCTTGCCATCGCCGGCATCAGGGGGCTTCCGCTGTCGGTTTCAGCCATGGGCATATCGGTTTGCCTCGGCCTCACGGCGGCCGGCGTCGGATTCGGACACCAAATCGGACGCGGTGCGGCCGGCCGATATTCCTTTTGGACCATGGCGGGAATGGCCGCCTGCGGCATACTCGGGGGGATGCTGGGCCATCTGGCGCGCTCAATGTTCTACACATCGCCGCATTCGTTTCTATGGCCGGCCGCTCTGGGATTAACCGCGGGAATACTTCTCTTCTTCCGCCGGCGAGCATCAAACGCGGCAGGATCGGCATCTTCCAAGTCCCTACCTTAATTTTGCGCGAACATAAGCGTTAAAATCATTTTTTTTCAATGCCTGCAACGTGCAAACAATTTTTTGCATCATGTTTGTTTTTAACCCAACGGGTTATGAATGCCAAAAGCAAAAACGCTTATGTTCGCCAGAGCAAGTGGTTGCGTGATTTTGGCGCATCTGTTGTGTTGGCAAGGGTTTGGAGTATACTAATACCCCGGGCCCCTTGCCGCCTTGCATCGGCGCCAAACTGACCCAACGCAAAATTAAGGCCCCTATAAGCGCCCCCCCCCCCAGTCCCAGCGCCAGGGCAGAGCAAAAGAGGCGGCCGCAGGCCGTCATGACGGTTATCAGCACAACATGAGACGGCGCGCTCAGCATCAAGGACGAAATTCTGAAAAAATTAAGCGCGCTGATTCACGCCGGGACCGCGCCTATCGGGCGGCGCCGACCGGTTCGTAACCGGGACCGCCCAGCTCAAGGGAATTAGGAGCGTAATTATAGGCAGAAAGCAGGAAGCGCCAGCAGCCGGAAGCCTCGTGATAAACGGCGATATCGGCGCAGGTGTCTCCGTCATAGTCGCCGGGAACAGCGGTATATCCCTCGCCGCCCAGATTAAAAGACACCGGCAAGGGGTAGTTGTAGGCCGAAGACCAGCATTTCCAGACGCCCGCCGCGTGGTCGTAAACAGCCAGATCAGCTTTGGCGTCGCCGTCATAATCCGCCGGCACGGGAACATATCCCACGCCGGTCGTGGTCTTGCAGTAGGAAGCATAACCGCTGCCGGACAAGGCCATATACCAGTATCCAAGGTCATAAGCCGGCAACTCGTAGTAGTAAGCCGGGTCAATCAATCCATCGCCGTCATAATCCGCCGCGACGGCTTTCCGGTCCGGGCCGCCGTAAACAGTGGATATCAGGGCGTAACCCCGTCCGGAAAGCATTCCTTTCCAGAGCCCCATTCCTTCCTGATAAGCGACCAGATCGGAGAACCCGTCGCCATCGTAGTCGCCGGGTTCCGGCTCAAAACCGTCTCCGCCCATGAAAGCCGAGAGAGGCAAATAGCTGCCGGTGGAAAGCAAAGCCGTCCATTTGCCGTCGGAAGACTGATAAACCGCCGGGTCCGTGCGGCTGTCGCCGTCATAATCGCCGGGCACCGGCAGACAACCGGCATCCAGCTGATATGTGCCGGTCGCATAAAAACTGCCGGAAAAGCGCACAAGCCATCTGCCCGTTGACCGCTGGTAAACGGCCAGGTCCATGAGCCCGTCGCCGTCAAAATCTCCTCTTGCGTTGTTGCCGGCGGCCATGCTCCGCCGCCAGCCGGAAACGCCGGCGCTGATCGATCCGGTGACGGACCACTTCCTGGCCTGGACCCAGTAGTAATAAAGAACGCCGGCCGAGGCCGACGTATCCAGATAAGAGGCGTCCGCCGTCTCGCCGACGACAACGGCCGAAGACGAATCGGGCTGCAGGCCGCGCAGGATGCGGTAACTTAGCGCGCCGCCGACCGCATTCCATGATATCCTGACCCCCGTCGCATAAGCCCCATCGGAAGCGGCCACGCCGGTTGGCGCCGCAAACTTGCGGTAACCCGCGGCGCCGGAACTGAAAGAGCTTGTGCTCGCGGGCGAATAGGATTTAAGCCAGTAATAATAAATACTGCCGGGCGCGGCGGAGGTGTCGTTGTAAGCCAGCGCGGTTGAGCGGGCCAGCTCGGATGCCGAATTGCTGCTGTCGGTCTGGTTCCGGAAAACAATGTAGCCCGCGGCGCCAGAGGCGGCGTTCCAGCTCAACTGCACCTTGTCCGCGCTGGCGCCTTCCGAAGCCGACACCACTGAAGGCGGCAGGAGGCTGGCGGAACCGTTCTCCCGCAGGCTGTAGTAACTGCTCCCGGAAGCGCCGAGCGTTTTTATCCAGTAATAATACACGACGCCGGGGGTAACCGCATAATCCTCGTAATAACGTTCCCCGCGTGTCGCCACCCGGCTGGCAGTCAGGAGGCTGTCGCTGGTGTTGCGGTAAAGCGCGTAACCGGTTGCACTGTGCGCATGCGACCAGGCGAGGTAAATTTTATTGGAATATGCGTCGTCGGTCGCCGTGAATGTGGCCGGAGGCGAATATGGGTAAGCGCTCGCCGGCTGCAAAAACGCCTTGATGCACACGTTCATGGTGGCCTCGTAATCGGTGGTGTCCAGCCATACCGCGCCATCGGCGCTCATAAAACTTTCTCCCGGCGAGGCGGCGGCCCGGCTGCTGTATCCATCAAGGGCGTACTCCACCGGCACGGGCGCGGTGTAGTCCGGCGTGTAAATCCTGGCCGCCACGGAAAAGTTCCGGCCCGCGGCCAGGCCGATCGGGCTGGAAAGAACGACCGTGTAATAACCGGCATTGGTCAGCGATCCGGTCTGATAGGCGTGCAGGGTACCGGAACGCGGCTGGCTTGCGGCAACGTCCGTATAAATGTAGATGCCGTAGCTGGCATTGGTTGAGGAAGCGTAAAAACTGACCGCCTTCAATTCTCCGCTGTTCGTAACCGTGAAAACATTTGCCCCCCAGGCGGTGTCTGCTGAATAGCCCATGCTGGAAACCCAGCCGAGCGGATCATATTGATAGACCTGGCTGTAAATACCGGTGCTTTCGCCGTTCAGGAAAAGATAACTGGCGCTGCGTGCAAAAACCCGGTCGTCATAGGAAACATAAAAGTACCCGTTGTCGCCGAAGTTTGTGCCCCAGCTGTTCCTGACGATAAAGGCGCCGTCATTGCTCGGCTGAGGCTCGGCGAAATTAGTGCGGGAAAAGGCATCATCCCATCCCACGACCGCCACGGCATGATCGGTGCTTTCCGGAGTCGCCTTGAAAAAAGCATAAGTTTCGGGATTATAATAAAAGTAAAAATTATTCGCGCTCATTCCCACCCAGAGCGGCCCGCGGTCCACGATTGCCGCCTTGATCGCGTCATTGGCAAGCGACGATATGCGGCGGCCGATTATTTCAACCGATTGCACGTGTTTCACCGGCGGGAGCACCGAACTGCCGCCGGGATTCGGATAGGGATCATCGGCTTCATTCACCGGCCCGCCCCAGCGCGCCAGGTAGGCAATGGACATTTCGGCAAACCCGCCGTCGTCAAATCCAAAGTCAAACCCGGCCAGGTTGGCCAGGTTGTTTTCGGAAAAATCATTGGAGCCGCCGCCCGAATACAACAGACACGACTCCAGCGATCCATAAGTTGCAAAAGCCCAGCAGGTGCCATAATCGCCCTGGTCCCTTACGGAAGTGAGCCGGCCCAACTCGCGGAGGTCGTAGGAAACGTTCGTAACCGCGCGCAAGGCGCCTGGAAACGGCTCACGCCCGGAAGTAAGGCGCGAAAAATCCAGCGGCGCGGGCAGTAAGCCCAGCCCGTGGCCATCCACGGTGCGCGCAAGCGGTTTTTTTACGCCGCGGCGGCTGGTTTCAATCATTTCCGCAAACTCGGGATTGAGCGGCGCCATTTTCAGTTCCGCGGCCCGCGCATAACCGGAAAGGGAAAAGACGAACACGGCCAGCATGCCGACGAGAATAAACTTTTTGCTCATGATCTGCGCATCCTTTTTTGCTCTCCGCCCGGCAGGTTGCGGAAGACAGCCGCTCCGCCTCGCCCGGACCGATCAGGATCCGGTTTTCAATATCCCGCGCAGGACGGTGATATGCCTGAATTCCTCCCGGATGATCAGGGTCATTTTTTCTCCGCCAAACTTTTCAGGAACGACCTGTTTCATGCCGGTATAAAAAACAATGGAATCCTTTTCCTTGCCGACGGCAATCTTGATGATATCGGCCAAGGAAACGTCCGGCGAAAACAACTCGTCCGGATGCTGGCCGGGCAAGAAAACCTCGCGGTCGGCCAGGGCCTGCAGATAAAGCGCTGATTCCTGCTCCGGATCGTAGACGGTCGGCTCGCGCTCGGCCGCGGAAAGGTTGGCGCGCATGCCCGAAAAAACGGCCAGGTGCTCCTCCTCCTGGCGGGCCAGTTGGTGGAAAATATCCCTGAAATTTTTCAAACGCTCGGCCGCCAGCGAATAAAACGCGGCGCCGTTGCGCTCTATCCGTTCGGCTATCTGCAGAATTTCATCGGCATTGAAGGTGATTGCCATTTTTAAAATTTCCAGACTTCAAACCGCTTTTCTACCAGACCCGCAAACCGTCAACGGCAAGATTGGGATAACGGCGGCGCCTTAAAAATTATACGCAATCTTCACCGTGCCGCGCCCGTTTTCATCCGCATTGACGGAAGTGCCGCCGTACAAATTCACGGTCAACATCTCGCTCGGCCTGTAAGAAATGCCTCCGTTAAAATAAGCCGGGACATCCTTGGTTGAACCGGGAGTTTTTTCCATTATTTTCGCCTCGGCCAGGACCGAGAACTGGTCGCTCAAGTCCCAGATAAAGGCGGCCGCGCCTTCAAAGCGGCCGTCATTGATGGCGTTTGCGTCGTAACGTCCGTCCAAAATCCAGTGATAAACGTCAAAGGTCGTGGTGCCGACCGCGATGCCGAAAATCGGATCAACCTTGCCGAGCCCCATGTAATTCCGGTCATTGCCGGTCGGGAAAGTCACTTCAATATACGGCACCACCCAGGGGTAACGATAAGTGTATTCATAGGCCAGAAGCTCCATGCCCACCGCGATATCGTTGAAACCGGCCTGACTGCCCTTGACGTCGGAGCTTACAAAATCAATCGGCACTTTTGAATAAAGGGTAAGATTATCATAGACCCCGTAACGGGCGTAAGGCGTAAAGGTTGTCTCCGAGCGTTTGTCTTTCTTATCAACGTAGCGCCCCTCAAAACATTTCGGATCAATCTGATTGATGTAATATTCATCCAACTGCCGATAGCTGGCATAGCCGCCGACCTCCCACTTGCCGAGTTCGGGAAACCTGTTTTCACGGCAGAAGAGCGAGCGCACGGATTCGGATTCGGCCAGCAATGGAAGAGCAGCCGCGAAAAGCAGGGAAGAAAACAAACCGATTTTTTTCATGAACCATTCTCCTGATAGGGTTTTGTTTGAATTTACCCGTCCAGTTTAAAAAACACAAGCATATTTTTGTTTTTTTTGGGGGATCAGCAGATGCGCGGCAGTTCTTCTCCGGCCGGCGTCTCAATAATCCGCTCGCCCCCGATTCCGGTTTCAAGCACAACCAGCCGCGCCGGCCGCGCAACGACGCGCCCGACAACCCGGGCATTCTTGCCGAGCGGATGGTTGTGCAGTAAATTCAAAATATTGCCGGCGTTTTTCTCGGCGCAAACCACAACCGCGCATCCTTCACAGGCCATGTTAAGCGGGTCCAACCCGAGCAGATTACAGATTCCCGCCGTCTCCTTCCCAACCGGAAGCGCCTTTTCCGACAAGCGGATGCCGACTTCCGACGATTCGGCAATATCGCAAACGGCCCCCGCCAACCCGCCCCTGGTCGGATCGCGCAAACAATGCACCGCGCCGCGTTCCTTAAGCAAAGCCGCCACCAAGCCCCAAAGAGGGGCGGCGTCACTGACCAGTTTGGACGCAAGGCTGATCCCCTCCCGGCGGGAAATCACGGCGGCCCCGTGGTCGCCGATCCGGCCCGTAACAATTACAACGTCGCCGGCCCGGGCATTCGCGACGCGGGTATCCGCCCCCGGCAGGCGAACGCCGATGCCGGCCGTGTTGATAAAAATGCCGAACCCCATCCCCTTCTCCACCACTTTGGTATCGCCGGTAACGACGCATGTCCCGACCGCATCCAGCGTTTTCCGCATGGATAAAAGCACGCGCTCCAGGTCCGCCAGCGGAAGCCCTTCCTCAAGAATCAGGCCCAAACTGAGCGCGCGCGGCGCGGCTCCCATCATCGCCAGATCATTAACCGTCCCGCAAACCGCCAGCTTCCCGATATCGCCGCCCGGAAAAAATAACGGCCGGACCACGAAAGAATCGGTCGTGAAAACCATATTTTTTTCCGGGATGGAAAGGCAGGCGCCGTCATCCAGTCCATTCAGAAAAGGATTGCCCAGATATTTGACAATCACGTCCCGGATGAGTTCCTTTGAGCGCAAACCTCCCCCGCCGTGGGAAAGAAGGATTATATTGTTGTTTTGCATTTTCCGATCAAATAATTTACAGGCCGCATCTATCGGCTTTCGCCCCTCTCTGTGCGCTTGAGAACAATTCCTTTCTGGCTATGCCGCCACATCTGCAATATTTGTAATATGCCGCGCAAGCCCCCTCGGCCGAGACCATGCACGCCCCGACCGGCGAGGACGGCGTGCATTTTCGGCCGAACAACGGGCAGGCGGACGGCACGGCGCGCCCGCGCAGGATCGCGCCGCACAAACATTCAGGATCATCAACGCCGGGAGGAACATCAAGACCGGGAAACAATGTTTCCGCATCGTGATTTTTAAATCTTTTTTTCAGTTTCAGACCGCTTCCGGGCACAAGCCCTAACCCCCGCCATTCGGCGTCCGCCGGCGCAAAAACTTCCGCGATAATAGCCCGCGCCGGCCGGTTGCCCTCCGCGCCCACGGCCCGGCGGTATCCATTGCGGACTTTCGCGCGGCCGGAAACGATCTGCTCCAGAAGCATCTCTATTGCCAGAACCATGTCAAGGGGCTCAAAACCGGCGATCACACACGGGCGCTGATAATCCCGGCCGATGAATTCGTAGGGATGCGTTCCGATTATTGAGCTGACATGGCCGGGACAGAGAAAGCCGTCTATATCGGCGTCGCCGGCGCTCAAGAGGGCGGCCATGGCGGCCGGCATGGTTTTTAACGCGCCCAATATGCTGAAATTCTTAACGCCCCGTTCGGCCGCCTGCCGGACCACCCAGGCAATGCCGGGCGCTGTCGTTTCAAACCCCACCGCCAGGAAAATCACTTTCCTTTCCCCGTTTTTCGCGGCAAGCTCCAGCGCATCCAGCGCGGAATAAACAATCCGCACGCGGGAGCCTTTTGCCTTTTCAAGCTCCAGCGCGCCCAATGAACCCGGCACGCGCAGTAAATCCCCGAAAGTGGCAATAACCGCGTCCGGCCGGCGGGCAAGCAGAATCGCCCGGTCAATGAAATCGGCCGGCGTAACGCAGACCGGGCATCCCGGACCGGAAAGCAATGCCAGGTTGTCCGGCAATAACGCCCTCAATCCGGAACGGCAGGCCGTGACCGTGTGAGTCCCGCAGACTTCCATGATCCGCACCGGCCGCGCCAGCCGTTTCATGAAGTCATGAATGCGATCCAGGCGCTGTTTCAGGTTGCTGTTTGCAGACCATTCCATAAAAAAATATTCAATTAAAGCGGATATATGCCATGGCTTTCCGGAGCAGTTTACCGCGCAAATTCAGCTCCTGCAAAGAAGACAAGCGCCCCGCGCGGCGGCGGATAAGCATCAATTCCGCCGTCCGGGGGCCAATTCCCGGGACGCGCAGAAGCTCTTCCCGGCCGGCCAAGTTGACATTGACCGGATAAAAATCGGGATGCCGCGCGGCCCAGCACTCCTTGGGATCCAGGTCAAGGCTCAGGTTGGAGCGCGCGTCAAAGCTAAAGTCGTCCGCCCTGAAACCGTATTTACGGATCAAGAAATCAACCTGATAGAGCCGGTGTTCCCGGAGGCAACGCGCGTCCGGCGCGGCCGCGCCGGACGCCTCGCCGGGAATATCGGGGGCGCCCAAACCGGACTGGTAAGCCGAAAAATAAATCCGGCGCAGGCGCAGGCGGTCGTATAATCCGAACATGTAGCGGACAATCTCGGCATCGGTTTCATCCGCGGCGCCCACGACAAACTGGGTGGTTGTTTTGACCCGCGCATACTGTTCGCCTTTGGCGGTCAGGCGCGCCATAAGTTTCAGGGGACGGACAATATCTTCCATGAAGCGCTTGCGGACGGACAATTTCCGGAAATACTTTTCACCGGGCGTCTCAATGTTCAGGGACACGGCGCTTGCCAGCGCAACCGCCTGCCCGATGGCCGCATCGGACGCTCCGGGAATGATTTTCAGGTGGATATACCCCTTGAACCGATAGACCCGCCGGAGAATTTCCGCAACCGCGTTGATACGTTCCATGGTCTGATCCGGAGTGTTGATCACCGCGGAACTAAGGAACAACCCGTAAATATTGCGGCGGGCCAGATAATCCATAAAACACCGCGCCGTTTCGTCCGGGGAAAGCGCACAGCGCCTGACGTTCGTGTCCCGGCGCAGCGGGCAGTATTTGCAATCATTCACGCAGGCGTTGGAAAGCAGGGTTTTGAGCAGGATGGACGTCCCTCCGCCGGGCAAAGTTACCGGATAGAGCCAATTGCCGTCCGCGCCCCGCCGCCGGTGTTCCTGTTCCGCGGTCCCGCAGGCGCAAGCCAGGTCATATTGCGAATCCGCCGATAAAACCCTGAGTTTTCCGAGCGTGTCCATAGATGGCAACTTGTCAGCGCAGTTCATTTTTCCAGATCGCGCGTGATTGCATTATACTCGCGCACATCATCCTCCGTCCATTTTTTGATGGCAAAACCGGCGTGTATCAGCACGTATTCCCCCGCGCGCGGCGCGCTGACCAGCGCCACATTTACCCTGCGCTGCACACCCTGGACCTCGGCGACAGCCTCGGCGCCGTTAACAGAAATTATTTTGGCCGGAATTGCCAGACACATAAAAATTAGCGGGTAGCAAATAGCATTTAGCGGATAGTCCGCAAAATTCACGAAAAAGAACGGCGATTTCTTTTTAACCCGCTTTAATGCAGGGAGTTGGAAAACAAAAAGAAAGGCCGGCGCTACGGCAATTTGTAATGCCGCCCAGTTTGAATTGCAAGGTTTTTCTGCGAGAAAAATTCAGAGCATGCCGAATATCGCCGGATTTTGATTCAACGCAAATACCTTTGGCGGCTGCCACCCGCCAAGCGAACGCTCGATTACATGTCCAACGGCGAGCGCCACATCCTCCCGCCATGGACGCGAAACGATTTGCACCCCGATAGGCAGTTCATCAGGAGCTGTGCCTGCGCGTACGACCACACACGGCCATCCGGTCAGGCTGTAGGGCAGGGTATAAACCCAGCCGTCTTTTGTGCCGTGCTGTGGCGCAGGGCGTTCGGCGGCGGGAGTCAGGATTACGTCGTAATGCGCCATAAAACCGATCAATGCCCGGCGGAATCTATCCCACATGAACAGGTGCCGTTCCACTTCCTCGCTGTTCAGGCGAACCTTCTCGTTTGGCGCCCACTCTTCTTCGGAAAAGGATGAAGGCCGTTGCCAGTACTGCCGCGTGATGGCGGAAGCTTCGGTGATGCGCGGCGGCAGCATCTCTTCAACATGCATTCCCAGGTCAGCCAGAATTCGCGCGGCCTGCCGGCATGTTTCTACAGTTTCAGGGGTGGGATCAGCTCCCTCATGACACGTGTAATAAGCAATGCGAAGCCCCTTTACATCGACAGTTTGCCAGTCCGCGAGCGGCATTGGAACCACGCTTGCGTCCTTCCAGTCCATTCCGCAGAGGATTGGCAGCGCCAGCGCCAAATCTTCAACAAATCGCGCCATGGCGCCGATCGCCGTGCGGGGATCTTGCATGGCGCTGATGAATGGGAAATGACCGGAGATCGGCACTCGCCCCGTGGTTGGTTTCAGTCCGCAGATCCCACAGGCATGGGTTGGCAGGCGTATGCTGCCTCCGGAATCCGATCCCAGTCCCAACGGGGATCCGCCAGCCGCGATCAGCGCCGCTTCGCCGCTGCTACTGCCGCTGGCGCTGTGCGTCAGATTATAAGGATTATTGGTGCGCCCGTAGATTTTATTGTCGGCCATGACGTTGGTTTTACCCAACAGAATAGCGCCTGCCCTGCGCATTCTGGCAACGACAGCGGCATCCACGGCCGGCACGCGATTACGGAAGGCAGGGTCGCCGCCTGTACAAGGCAATCCGGCCGCATCAATCCAATCCTTCACGGTAAACGGAACTCCATGCAACACACCCAGCGGTTGGCCGCGCGCAATTGCCGTGTCAGCCTCACGGGCGTCGTCAACGGCCTGTTTCGCCGCAGATTGAACCAGCGCGTTTAAACACGGGTTAATACTCTCAATTCGCCGGAGATGTGTTTTTACAACCTCTTCGGATGAGATTTGGCGGTCACGAATGCGCCGCGCCAGACTGCCGGCGGAGGCGTAAAACAATTCATTTACAGACATATGCCAAGACTCCAATTAATTTATTTTGAATTCGATCAGTTCGATGGGGCAGCCATTGTCTACGATCATCGCAGTCCTTACACCTGCCGAGGGTGAGCCGGGAAATGACAATACTTTCTTCCCCTTAAGCGCTTCCTCGATGTCATCAACTTCAAATGCCAGGTGTGGGACGGTCCTGACAAGTTCGGATATCGGACTGTCCGCTTCGAACCGCATCCACTCAATGCCGTAAGGACTTTTCCGAAATCCGGAAACGTGCATCTTGTAGCGCGGCAGATAACGCTCGCCACTCCGTATCTGGTTTGTCGGTATTCCCGTGTGGTGATAACGCCAGCCCCAGCGGGCCGTCGCAATTGGCGGTTCGTGGTCTTTGCGCATCATGCCGGCCCCCTCGCGGTAAATCGATTCATACGCCATCGTGGTTTTGTCGTTATATTTGCAGACGAAGATCGTCGCGGATGGCGGCTTTCGGGTGAAACACACAAGTATTTTTTTATTTTATCGCGCTCTCCACCCCGCGCTATTCTTTTTCACACTCCTGGCGGCGGCCACAACCGCCTGGCCCAGGGAAATCCCGCCGTCGTTCGGCGGAACAGCCCGGTGAGTATAAACCTCAAATTTTTCTTTTTCCAGGCAAACAAGCAGTCTTTCCAGCAGGAAATCATTCTGGAAAACGCCGCCCGAAAGCGCCACGCGGTTCAAGCCCTCCCGCCGCCGGATCAAAACGCAGGCTTCCGCCAGCGCCGCGGCGAGCGTGTTATGAAACATGGCGGCAATCCGCCCGCCGGCGGTCTTGCGTTTTAACGCGGCAATCACCGCGCGGATAGTTTTCGCAAATGAAATAATGAATATACCATTTTCCTCCTGAACCGCATAAGGATAATTTTCAAAAATGGTCCGGTCGGCCAGCGCCTGCAAACGCACCGCCGGCCGGCCCTCGTAAGACACCCCCTGCCCCAGCCCGAACAGGGCGGCAACCGCGTCAAAAAGCCGGCCGGCGCTGGAGGTGAGCGGAGAATGCAGACGCTCCCGCGTTATTTTCATCAGGGGCGAAAGCGCGCGCGCCGGAATGGACGGCAGAAATTTCCTGATTATCTTTTCCGCAGACGGTCCGAATTCCGATAAAATGACGCTCATCGCCATGCGCTCCGGCTCCATGATCGCCCGTGCGCCGCCCGGCATGGGATACGGCTTGAAATGCCCAGCCCTTTGAAACGAGCACAGGTCGGCGAGCAGAATTTCACCGCCCCAGATGGAACCGTCCGGCCCGAAGCCGGTGCCGTCCAGGGCCACGCCGATCACTTTTTCCGCCAGCAAATTTTCAGCCATGCAGGCGGCGACATGGGCATGATGATGCTGAATCTTTTCCAGCCGGACGCCGTCCATGCCGAGCGCATAGCGGGTTGAAACATAGTCCGGGTGCATATCGCAGGCGACCACAGCCGGCTTGATTTCCAGAAGTTCCAGGAAATCGCGGACCGTTTCGCGGAAAAAAGCGTAATTGCGCGCATCATCCATGTCGCCGATATGCGCGGAAAGGAAAGCGCGTCCGCCGCGCGTGACGCAAACCGTGTTTTTCAGTTCGGCGCCGCAGGCCAGGACCGGCGGACCATCAACCGGCAGCGGAAGCGCGGCCGGCACAAAGCCGCGCGAACGCCTGAACATAATCCTTTCCCCGCCGGATAATTTCAGGACGGAATCGTCGCAGCGCCGGATAATTTCACGGTCATGAACCAGGACCGCATCCGCAATGCCGCCGAGTATGCCCTTCAAATCCTCCTCCTTGATTGCAATGGGCTCGTCGCGCCGGTTGCCGCTGGTCATTATCAACGGCGAAATTTCCTCAAGCAAGAGGCAATGGAGAGGCGCATAGGGCAGGAAAACGCCGAGATCGGCCGTGTCTGGCGAAATATTACCGGCCAGTTTTTTTCCCTTCCTTTTTTTCAGGACAACAATGGGGGCGGTAACACTTTGCAGCTCGGCCTCCTCCGCGGGGGTCACCCGGCAATATTTCCGGACCTGCCGAAGCGAATTGAACATGACCGCAAACGATTTGTCGGGGCGGTTTTTGCGTTCTCGCAGAAGGCGGACGGCTTTTTCATTCAAAGCGCCGCAACAGAGGTGATAGCCGCCAATCCCCTTGACCGCCAGTATTTTCCCCGCTTTCAACAGCTGGACGGCCGCATCCAGCGCCTCGCCTTCAACCGGGTTGCCTTGCGCATCCAGCAGGCGGAGCCGCGGCCCGCAGACCGGGCAGGCATTGGGCTGGGCTTCAAAGCGCCGGTTACCTGGATCGCGGAATTCAGCCAGACATTCCGGACACATTTTGAAAGACGCCATGGTTGTCCTTTGCCGGTCATAAGGCAGGGCGCGGATGATGGAAAAACGCGGGCCGCAATCGGTGCAATTGGTGAACGGGTACCGCCGACGCCGGTTTTTGGCATCAAAAACATCCCGGCGGCACAAGGCGCAAACGGCCAGGTCCGGCGGCATTCCGGCGCGCATATCGCCCGACCGGACGCTTTTTGTTATCACAAAACCTTTTTCCGCTTCCCAAAGATTGATTTCCTCTGAGTTCAAAACCTCTATGACGGCCTGGGACGGTTTTTCAGATTGCAGGGCGGAAATGAACCGGTTCACATTGCCGGAAGCGCCCTGCGCTTCAATCAGAACTCCGAAGCCGGTGTTTCTGACAAAACCGGTCAGACCGCAACGCCGGGCCAGGCGGTAAACGCAAGGCCGGAAACCGACCCCCTGCACCCGCCCTTCAACCCGCAAGCGCACGCGCCGCAGATCAGGTTTTGCCGCTTTGCGGCGGGCGGCATTGTTTATTTTCGGAAAACAGGGCGCAGTCTCCCGCGTTCCGCCGTTCCACACCCGATTCAACGGAGGGAAAAGCGCCCGACCTGCATCCTCGTCAAACTTCTCAGCCATATTAATTTTCCATGCGTGATGCACGCCGTTTGGCCGCGTAAAAACGCGGGCATCATCACGGTGACCGGCCCGCGGAACGCGACTCACGTGGCAGCCCTGCGGGTTAATTTTGCGCACTCGCATGCGCAAAATTAGTAATACCACACAAGCCGCGCTTTTTCCAGATCGTTCACGGGGAAAACTGAGCGGTTCTGCGAAGAACTTTCCCGCCTTTGCCTAACGCAAATACAAATGGACCGGCTGTATTTTTGTTTTTCTCCGGCCGGGTGTAAAAAAAATGCCCTGCCCGGGCCCCAAGGCAAATCGGCGCTCAACCGGCAATGTTTCCGGAATAGAACGCGGCCGGCGGTCGCGGGCGGCCGAAAAAGGAAGGCAAACAATCCGGCAAGGCGCCGGATCGGAAACAGCCGCAAGGGCATTTTGCTCCGGACCGTAATTTCCTTCCGTGATTATACATTCAAACATCCTGCCGGAAATTTCCGCGCGGCTTTCGGGGCTTGCCGCAAGCATGAGCCCCGGGAACGCTTCGGCAAAGGCGGCGGCATGCACGACGGCGCGGATCGTTCCAAGCCGGGTTTTCCGCCGCAAGTCCCGGGCAAAGCCGGGCGGAGCCGCTGGATTTTCCCGGACATAAACATCAACCTGCCTTGAAGAAAACAACAAATCGGCCGGCGCCGTTTTCAGGGCGCGCACGGTTATCCCCTGTTTCCGGGCCGTGCGCATTAACGCCTTTTCCGCGCTTGATCCCCCCCCTGCGCCGGCCAGGATTATTTCTTTGACGGGCAGCGAGGCGATCAGGCGGTTTGCCCCGCTGAAGTCTTCGGGACCGGGGAAAACCAACGCCAGACGTTGCAGACGGTTGACGCCCTGCCGGCGCAGGTATTTCAAGACATAACGGCTTTGATATTCATCCCCGGCATTGATCAAAACCGCGCCTTCGTCCGTATTGAGGAAACATACCGCCCTATTGCCGGCATTAACCGCGTGGATTTCCCACGGATTGCTTTGCGCGCGCCATAAAAGCGCGCCGCCCAAGAACAGCAAGGCCAGGACCGCGACCAGCCGGACCGCCATGCGCTTGCAACTTACGTTGTTTTGCGCGCAAATGCCGCGCCACGCCACCAGGGCGGCGAGCCACGCAAAAACAAACCAAAGCGGCGGCGATCTGACGAAAACATGCCCGCCGGGCGACTGTGCCAGCGATTTTATCGCGCCGGTTGTCAGCGCAACAAAAAAAACATTGGCAAAATTGAAGGCTTCGCCGGCCAGCGGCAGGAGCCACCCAAAAACAAGGGAAAGGCACCCCGTCAGAAGGATAAGGGTCGCCATGGGGATCACGAGCAAATTGGCGGGCAGGGCGATCAGCGAAACCATGTTAAACCAGCGCGCCGTCAACGGCATTGACACCAGCCACGCGGTCAGCGAAGCGGCCATAATGAAGAGAATCCAGCGGAGCGCGCCGCGCGCGTTCCGCTTCAGGCGGCTTTCGGGTTCCAGCCGGAAAGGGTCGGACTCCAGCGCTTTTTCAATCACCGCAACCAGCGGCGGACAAAACACAATCAGTCCCGCCACGATCCCGAAAGACATTATGAAACCGGCCTGAAACAACTGGAGGGGGTCCGCGCCGACAATCAGCAGGGCGGCCAGGGCCATCGCGGAGGCGATATCGGTTTTGCGTTTGAACAGCGGACCGAGAAAACAAACCAACGCCATAATGCAGCCGCGCAGCGCGCTGGCGCTCATGCCGGACATGATGGTAAAAACAATCAAGGCCGGCGCCAGATAATAAAACCAGCACATGCGCGAGGCGCCATATACCTGCAGAACGGCCACGACAAAAATGGCAATCACGGCGACGTGATGGCCGGAAATGGCGAAAATATGGTAAGTGCCGGTGGCCATAAACGCCGCGCGCAGTTCCTCATGCAGTTCATACCGGCGGCCGAGCAGCAGCGCCTGAATAATGCCCGCCGCCTCGGGACGATGATTTATGCCGCGCGCGAGCAGGTCGGCACATTTCTGCCTCAGGGAAAAACACGCGCTGAACAAGTTCCAACGCGGCGCCCCGTCCAGCAGGACGGGCGGAGACGGCCCGTCAAACTGGAATACAAACCGGCGCGGCAAAAGGTGTTGAACGGCCTCCGGCCCGGAAACGTCCGCGAGGCGGAGATTGTCAATTAAAACCCCGCCCGCCCGCCAACGTTCCCCGTAATGCGGCTGCCCAAGCGCATCGGCCGGCGCCCGCGCCATGACTTTGCCGCGCGCCCTCTGAAAAGCTCCCGTTCTGCGCACGGCCTCAATTTCCATAACAAACGACCAATACCGGCGATCGCCGGCCGGGTTCTTGCGCAACGCCGGATCGTCCGCGATTACGCCAATGATTTCAACCCCTTCCCGTGGCCGGTCCATCAAGGCGGCCAGGGCGCGGCCGGAAGGATTTTGGAGGCGCAGGCAGACCGTAAGCCATCCCGTCAGGAAAACGGCAAAATAAACGAGGCCGGCCGCACACCCAGATTGGAAACGAGAGATTGGCCGGACGGGAATAAAACCGGACATATCGCCGGCAGATTGGCAAAGGCAATGCAAAACAAGGGCAACGAGCAACACCGCGCCGGACAGCGCCATGACGATCGGGAAATGGAAACCGCCAAAACCGGCGCCGGACAAGACGCCAGCCAGGTAACAGAACGCAATGCCAATCAACGGCCGGCGCATCGGGCCGTTCCGGCAGGGAATGTTTTGGTCCGTCATAAGGACAGCTTACATGGTTGGGATGAAAAACCAAAGCCCGGAAATGCAAAACGCAGGAAGCGATTTTGCTGTTTTTTTTCCGCGGCGCCGCCGGCGGGAGACAAAGCTTTCAGCCGGCCGCCCGGAGCGTCAGGTGTGTTTTCAGATAATTTTCCGCGCGCGCGCGGCAGACCGCCAATTCGTTCAGCAATTCTCCGGGAGAAGCCGTGTACCCCATGACCCGCCGGGCAAGCCCCTCAAGCTCCGGCCCCGGCCCGGGCAAAACATGGACCTGGCGGTCCTCAAAGATTTGCAGGCAATGCTCAACGCGCCTTAAAAACTCATAATCGCGTTTCAGTTGCTCGGCCGCTTCGGGGGGGATGAGCCCGCGCCGGCCCAAAACGGTCAAGGCGTCCAAAGTGTTGCCGTTGATCAGTTCCGGAATTGCGGAAGCATGGACAAGCTGGAGACCCTGGGCCAGAAATTCAATGTCACGGATACCGCCCTGCCCGTTTTTGATGTCGCGCGCGAGCAAACCGTTGTTCCGCGCCTCCCCGACGGCGGCGCGGCGCGTTTTTTCAATGGAAGCGATGATTTCCTTATTGTCCTTTCTTTCCCGGATGACCCGGCGCGCCATTTCAACAAAACGCCCGCCCAGCTCTTCGCTGCCGGCGACCGGTCTGGCTTTTAACAGGGCCTGGATTTCCCAGGGCGCCGACCGCTTGCAGTAATAATCCGCCAGGGCCGGCAGAGAACAAGCGACCTGTCCGGCGCGGCCATAGGGGCGCAGACGGAAGTCAACGCGATAGGCGTGGCCTTCCTCGGTATGGCCGGAAAGATATTTGCCGACCTGCCGCATCGCCCGGCAAAACATATCGCCGGCGGCCGGCTCCGCCGCGTTGAAAATCCCCAGCAAATCAATATCGGAGCTGTAATTTAATTCGCGCCCGCCCAACTTGCCAAAAGCCACGACGCAAAAATCAGCGGACAGGTTTAGCCCCGTTTCCAGGCCGAATCGTTCCATGGCCGCCCGGATCATCACCTCGGCCAGCGACGATAAATCCGCGGTAATCCCGGAAATCGGCGCGTGCAGGCAGATATCGCGCGTGCCGATCCGCAATATTTCCCGGGACCGAAAGCGCCGGACCGCGTTCAGCCAGTCGCGGAGATTGCGGCCGCCGCTGAAATCCCGGAGATCCGATTCAAGCGCCCCCCGCGGGCGCGCCCCGTTGATCACCTCCGCGGCCGTCACCCAGTTCAGGAATTCAGGATTGGCAACAAGCGTATCGGCCAGAAACTGGCTCGCCGCGAAAATGTTCAGCAATATTTCCAGCCGTTTGGGCTGCGCCAGAAGAAGCTTGAAATGGTTCCCGCCACCGCCGGCGGCGCGCGCGTAGCGTTCCCAGTTGTTCAACGCGCGGTCGGGATCAACCGAGCGCCTGAGATGATCGCCCGCCAGAACCGCCAAGACGGCAAACTCCTGCCCTCCGCCCCCCCCGTCTGTTTCACCCGACCGGAGTTTGCGCAGGTTCAAATACGCCCGTTCCGCGTTCTTGAAGCCGACGGGCGCGAGAATTCTTTCCCGCAGCGGCGCCGGAACCAAATCGGAAAGGACGAGGTCGGCCATATTCCCCTGCGGCTTGCCGGGCAGGGAATCGCGTCCGAAATGCCGTTCAACAAATGCGCGCACCGCCGCCGTGCGGGTTTCAAACTCAACCCGCAAGCTCTGTTCCGGCTCCAGCCGTCCGTCGCGCTGGTACCCCATGCGCCGGGCCAGATGGACGAACTCGGGCGAACCAACCGGGGGCAGGAAAAGATCGCGCGCCGAACCGCGCAGCATCCGCAAACCGTTGATCAATCTCCGGAAAAAATAATAGGCTTCCGTCAACTGCCGGCTCTCCTCCCGTCCAAGCACACCGAGCGCGGAAAGTTCCTCCAGGGCCTCGTGAATGCGGGGCGTGCGCAGGCGCGCGTCATGCCGGCCGTGCATGACCTGGAGCAGCTGGATGTCATATTCAAGGTCAACCAGGGCGCCCGGACTGAACTTGGCGTTGCAACGTCCGCCGGAAATTTTTTCGGCAAGCTGTTTTTCGCGCAAGGCCCGCAATTCGTCAAACTTGATGTTTGAAGCGCCGTAAACAAATTCATCCCGCAGGCGCGCGACCCTGGCGCCCATTTCGGCGTCGCCCGCCACCGCGCGCAACCGGACCAGCGCCAGGCGCTCGTAGGAATGGGCTTTGCCATTGGATCCGTAATAGCGGCAGAAACTTTCCAGACTGCAGGCGCGCGGACCGCTCTCGCCGTACGGCCGCAAACGGGTGTCAACCCGGAAGATGCCCTCGCGCTTCGCGGCAATGACGTCCGAAAGCATCCCCGCCGCCGCGCAGAAATAATCAGAATTTGCGACGCCGCGCGCGCCATCGGTTTTGCCGTTATCGCCGAAAACCAGCAGGAGTTCAATATCCGAGGCGTAGCCCAGCGCTTCGCCGCCGAATTTGCCCAGGCCGAAAATCGCCCACTGGACCTCAAAGCCGGCGATGGTGCGGGGCAAGCCGTGTTTTTCCCGCAGATTGCGGAATATGATTTCAGCCGCGGCGCGCACCACCGCCTCGGCCAGACGGGTCAGCCGCCGCGAAAACATCTTGACGTCAATCGCCGGATTGAGAATCTGTTCCAGGTCAATCAGGTAAAGCTCGTCATTCTTGAACTCGTTCAAAATACGGCGCTCTTCATCCATCCCTTCCGCCTTTTTCAGTTTCCGGGCAAGCTTGCCTTCAAGTCCTTCCGGCGGCGTGGCGAAGGTTTTGTTTTTGATTTTCGGATCCGCCCCCGCATTGAGAATGGGGAGAAGCGTCTCGTACTGCAAACGGACGAAGTCCTCCCAGACATAGTCGCTGGCTCCCAGAAGGCGGGCCAAATTCTGCAAAGCCTGCGGGGTGGAAAGCAGTTTTATCCATTCTTCCCTGTTCGGGACGGCAAGCACCGATTTCAGCATGTTGTCAAAGCGGCAGAGGGCCGCGTATGGATCGGGCGATATGCCGAGGAAGCAGGTGAATTGCTTGGTCAGCAGGATGGCGATTTTGACGGTGTCCAGCCGCGCCGCGTCGCTGATTTTCAGGCCATGTTTGTCAAGAATGTCAATTTCATCCTGGATTTTTCCCGCAGCGGTGCTTATTTTCACCTGCTCAATGGATAGGTTTTGGAGCGCCAGGGCGGCGCTCAAAGTGTAAAGGAAAGCCGGCGTATCCTGCGAAATAACCGTCAAACGGGTGTATTCCGGCGTGTCGGTTACTTCAATGGCCACCGGATACAACACCGTCCCGGCCTGAAGTTTCAAGACGGCCAAGCGGGCGGCCACCATTTCGTTCACCATCCGGCGCGCGTTTTCCAACCCGCCGCCGCCCATTTCCAGATTGCGAATGACCTCGCCGAGGACAGCGCTGATTTTTTCCCGCCAGACCGCCGCTGGCAAATCGGATTGCACCGCGATGACAAAACGGTCAATGATCATCCTCCGGATAACGGCCGACTGCGGATTATCGCGCTCCTCCGGCAGAAGAGGACGGTAAGTAAAAACATTGCCGGCAAGAATGTTGCCGCCCATGCCGGCTAAAACCCCGCTGATCAGGGAAAATTCGGACGGATAATCGCAGGCCAGAACAGTGCACACCGTTTTTCCGTCCGATTCGTTTTCAAACAAAACATGGACCGGATTTTCGCTGTTCAACCCGGCCAGCGCCCGGAGGTGGCGCCCCGCCTGCGCCGGTGTAAAAATGCCGTAATAATTTTCACCCAGCCTTTCCAGATGAGCGCGCAACAAACCATCCGGAACATCCGGACAAATTTGCCGCAACTCTTCAAAGGACGGCTTCAGAACGCGTTTCCCGCCGTTTTTAAACAGGAGACTCATGACCAGGCGTTTATGCCCATTTGAAAAAACGGGCTTTCATTGATTTTGGCCTGTTCAAGAATACTCCCCGCATTATGAAAATCAAACTCAAACTGCAAGGCGGGCCAATTCAGCCGCGGCGCAATCAGGTTTTGCCCCGTTTTCCCGCGCCTGCCCCGGACCGGGCTTTCGCCTGATCGCAGATTTTAACGGCAACATCACCGGCCGCGAGGTCCAGCCGGAGCGCGGTGTTTTCCGAACGCCCACCGGACAACAGCGCGCGCGCAATCGGCGTTTCAATCTTTTGTTGAATGAGCCGTTTCATGGGGCGCGCGCCGTAAACCGGGTCATATCCGCGGCTGACAATATATTGCCGGACCGCCTCCGAAAATTCCACGGCAACCCTGTTCTCCTGCAGACGCTTGCGCAGATCTTCCAACTGGAGGTCTGCAATCAGGCCCAATTCTTCGCGGGTCAAGGGCTTGAAGAGCACGGTTTCATCAACCCGATTGAGAAATTCGGGACGAAAATGGGCGCGCAAAGCCTGGATGACCTGATCGCGGACCGGATCGGCGATGCGTCCATCGCGGTCAATGCCCTCCAGCAGGAGATGCGAGCCGATATTGCTGGTCATGATGACGACCGTGTTTTTGAAATTGACGGTGCGGCCGTGTGAATCCGTCAAACGTCCGTCGTCAATCATCTGCAGGAGAACATTAAAGACGTCGGCGTGCGCTTTTTCTATTTCATCAAAAAGAATAACGGAATAAGGTTTGCGGCGCACGGCCTCGGTCAGCTGGCCGCCTTCCTCGTAGCCGATATAACCCGGCGGCGAGCCCACCATGCGGGAAACCGCGTGCTTTTCCATGTACTCGCTCATATCAATGCGCACCATATTTTCCTCGCTGTCAAACAGCGCGGCCGCCAGGGCCTTGGCCAGCTCGGTCTTGCCCACGCCGGTCGGGCCCAGAAAAATAAAGGAGCCGATGGGCCGCTGCGGATTTTTTATGCCGGCGCGCGCCCGCAAGACCGCGTCGGCCACGGCCTGCACGGCCTCATCCTGGCCGATGACCCTTTCATGCAGGACCTGGTCCAGACGCAGGAGTTTTTCGCGTTCGCCCTCCAGGAGGCGGGTCAGCGGGATTTTTGTCCAGCGCGCAACGACCTCGGCGATCTCCTCCTCGGTAACTTCCTCCCGGAGCAGCGGCGACTGCGCCGACGAGTCAAACGCATCGGCTTCTTTCATTTCCCTTTCCAGGGCGGGGAGCACGCCGTGCCGGATCTCCGCTACTTTTTCAAGGTTGTATGCCCGCTCCGCCTCCTCGCATTCGCGGCGCGCCTTTTCAATTTTTTCGCGCAGCGCCTGCTTGCGCAGCAATGATTTTTTTTCATGCTCCCATTTGGCGCGCATTGCGCCGGCCGCGCTTTTCAACTCCGCCAGTTCCTTGCGCAAGGCTTCCAGCCGGCCGCGGCTGGCGGCGTCTTTTTCCTTTTTAAGGGCCGTCTCCTCAATTTCCAGGCGCATCTGCCTGCGGGTGATTTCATCGAGCTCAGCCGGCATGGAATCAATTTCGGTGCGGATGGAGGCGCAAGCCTCGTCCACGAGGTCAATGGCCTTGTCCGGCAGAAAACGGTCGCTGATATAGCGGTTGGAAAGCACGGCCGCGGCGACCAGGGCGGCATCCTGGATGCGGACACCGTGATGAACCTCATATCTTTCCTTCAGGCCGCGCAAAATGGAAATGGTGTCTTCCACCGAGGGCGCGTCCACCAGCACCGGCTGAAAGCGGCGTTCCAAAGCCGCGTCCTTTTCAACGTGCTCGCGGTATTCGTCAAGCGTGGTGGCGCCGATGCAATGCAGTTCGCCGCGCGCCAGCATCGGCTTTAAAATATTGCCCGCGTCGGACGAGCCCTCGGTGCGCCCGGCGCCGACGATGGTGTGCAATTCGTCAATAAAGAGAATGACGCGGCCGCCGGCCGATTTGATTTCGTTCAGGACCGCCTTCAAGCGCTCCTCAAACTCGCCGCGGTATTTTGCGCCGGCCAGCAGGGAAGTCATGTCCAGCGCGAAAATCGTGCGGTCTTTCAAACCTTCGGGCACATCACCGCGGAGAATCCGGTGCGCCAAGCCCTCTACAATGGCGGTTTTTCCCACGCCGGGCTCTCCGATCAGGACCGGGTTGTTTTTCGTTTTGCGGGAAAGGATGCGGATGACGCCGCGGATTTCCTGGTCGCGCCCGATGACCGGGTCCAGCTTGCCCTTGCGCGCCAGTTCCACGAGGTCAAGCCCGTATTTTTTGAGAGCCTCGTAAGACGCCTCGGGGGTGGCGCTGGTAACGCGCTGGTTGCCGCGCACGGACGACAAAGCGTCCAGGAGTTTCTGGCGCGTCACGCCGAACTCATGCAGTATTTTTCCGGCCGGGGTCGGCTTGCCCTCATCGGCGAAAGCCATCAGGAGATGTTCAACGGAGAGATATTCGTCTTTCATCCGCGCGGCTTCATCGGCAGCTCTGACAAAAAGACGGTTTAGACGCTGGGTAACGTAAAACTTGCCGGATTCTGCCGCACTGCCGCTGACATGCGGTCTTTTGTCAAGTTCACGGGCGACACGCGCCTTCAGTTCCGGAACCGGGACCCCCATAATCTCAAAGAGGCGCGGGGCCAGGCCCTCGTCCTGTTCCAGCAAAGCGGATAAAAAGTGCTCGCCGTCAACCTCCTGATGACCATGCCGGGCGGCCAGCGCCTGGGCCGCCTGCACGGCTTCCTGGACCTTCTGGGTGGTTTTGTTTAAATCCATTTCGGTTTTCCTTCTGAGACTTCCATCAAAAAACAATCCGGCAGGGAAAGAATTTATTTCAATTGTAAAAAGAGCAGATTATATGCCAAAAAATATTAACCGTCCATCAATATAGATATCACCTGAATTTTGCGCGCAAAATTCAGGAAATAACAATACGCTTGCTTGGAAACCAGAAAGCGAGGCAATATGCCGCTCTCTGGCCAAAACAAGAGAGACATTACGCCGCACATATATGCGGGCTATACCTGCCACTTTCCCTGGTTTGCCGAATCGCGGATGGCCAGGAAGGCCTTTTCGCGGGGCATATTCCGGAGGCAATCCGCTTGCCGGACGGACAAGGGCGGCAAATTACCAGCCTGGGCAAAAAATCTGTTTTTGCGCGCGGTATCGCGGCCGAATTCGCTTTGCGCCGATGGTCCGCAATAGGAAAAGCCGGCGTAACGGGTCAAAACGCCCTGCCCGACCATGATCGCGGCCCCTTCCAGAAAATCATGCCGGTAATCGGCCAGGGCGGCGCAATCCAGATCGTCGGCAAACAGCTGTCCGTTTTTGTTCATTTCAGTGCCGATGTTTACGGGAAACTGCAATTTACGGGCAGCCGATATCACTTCGTTCAATTTTTGCAGTTTGACGCGGCGTTCGTCCTGATTTTTTATATTGTGGTTTCGATCCGGTATGATATTGAGCGCGGCCGCGCCTTTGGCCTGGAGACATTCAAGTATTTTCAGCATGTTTGTTTCGCCCCGGCTGGTTCCATCCAGCCAGGTTGCCATGGGAACGGCGCCGCACTGCAGGACCCAGCGGATAAAATCATCGGCCGGAGGAAACGTTTTTTCATCCGGCTGCGCGTATCCAATGCCGCCGGATTTTGCAAGGAGCGATCGGATTTTATCATCCATAACCGGCGGATCATTGAGGAGCGCCGCGGTTTCCGGCGCGGTTTTACGCATCAGTTTTGACCAAAATGCGGTTAATTTTTCGCGGTCTGCGAAAACGTCTTGCGCTTTCGCGCGGTAGGCCTGCACGATGTGCCGCTCGGTAGGGCATCCGCCGGGCGAAAGGGGCAGGACTTGCGCGTCATAATCAATCATTATTTCCGGCAGGCGGGCGTTGATTCTTCCGACCAGCGCGCGGTTGCGCGCGTTGGCCCGCCGGCGCAATTCCCGCAAAAACTCCCCGGCCGGCGAATTTCCGGGCGGCAACGAGCCGAACCCGGCGCCCATGATATAAGCGACGCCCGGCTCTCCGGGAGAATTGATATCCATTTCCGCGTATTCCCGCAAAAACGCGCGGGTTTCAAGATGCACAGCGACGCGCAGGCCGAGCTTTTCACCGGCCGTGAAAAACTCCTCCAGACCGTCCAGAACGTCAAAATCGCACAGACCGGCCGCATAAAAATTATTCCTCCGGCATTCCAGGGCGATATGCGCCGGAGAATAGCCCCGGGCATTGTAGGAATAAAAGGAATGAATGTGCATGTTTATCAGGCCGGGAACGAGTCTGCCAGGACCGGCGGAAGCATTCGGTTGCAGATTCAAATCACGCAAAATATCCGCCAGCGCCGCGAGGCGGTTTTGCGGATTGAACGAATCAATATTCCGGGCAATCAAATTATGCGCCATACGCGCCGCCTTTCCTGCAATTTGCGATGTAACGACCGGGAAATTGTTTAGCACCGTGCCCGGTCCGGCGCAAGCTAAATTTCAGGGAGAGGGACAGGCCAGGAAAGAATAACCGCGCCGCAAGCCGCCTTCCGCGGCAAATCGGCCCGGCCCCGCGCGGAAGTCTGCGCTATGCAAAAGGGAACGCCTGTTTATCAAGCGCAACCCGCCACTTGTTTTTTCCGCCGCATTGTTCTTTTATGCCCGGCAGAAACACGCCGGCCCTGACACCGGCGGGCAATTCCAACGCGACTTCGGCTTTGTTACGGCTCGCTTCCCATCGTGATTTAATTATCCCGAGCGGCGTCGGCACGGCGCAATCAATGAACCCGTATTCCGGCATAATGACCGGCCGGAAGATTATTTCCTTCCAACCGGCGCTTTTCTGCAGAATTCCCCCCAGGGTTCCGGCCAGGTGATACAAGGGATGCGCCGCCCAGGCATGCGTGACCGAATGCACGCCGGATCGGCTTGCAAACACCTCCCATGTTCCGCCGGAGGGAATCATCGGCGTCCAGTTCTTGCGGATATGCCGCACCGCTTCCGCGCCATAACCGGCCCGCTTCAAAACTTCATACACATAATTCACCCAGTAGCTGGAAGGTTTTGATCCGGGAATATTTTTACCGCGCGCATAAGGCAGGAGCAGTTTTTCAAACATTGCCTTGTGCCGCCGCTTTTTCAGGCCGCACAATATCGCCAAAGTCTGGGCATGAACAGAATATTTTCCAACCCGCCGGCCTTTTTCGTCCAAACCGTCGCAGAACATTTCCAGTTTGCCGTCCCAGAACGCGCCAATAACTTTCCGGCAAAACCCGTCATATTCGCGGGCCAGTTTTCGCTGTTCAGCGGGCATTTTGGCGAGGCCGGCCAGTTTTGCCGTTTTTTCAAGCGCCAGGACGTACCACAAGTTCAAAAGCGCCGGATTGCCGGCCTTGTCAAGATCGCTCCAGTCCAGAAACAGCCAGTAACGCCGGTCAAACCGAAGCAATCCGTTCGCGGAGCGTCCTTCACCGCGGAAATAATCCAGCACTTTTTCAATCCGCGCGTATTGTTCATGGAAGAGCGAGACGTTTCCGGACTGAAAATAATAATCCCAGATCGTGAGGAGCCAGGTCAGCGAAAAATCCGGAAGAATACAGCCATGCGCCGCGGTCGGAGCATGGCCGTAAGTCAGGCCGTTCGGAACCTCCTGGCGGGCGATTGAACGAATGCCCCTGGCCAGCAGACGGGTATCGGCGCTCAAATGGAAGGTGTTCTGAGCCTGCACGCGCGCGTCGCCCCACCATTGCGCCTGTTCGCGCCACGGCGTGTCAACGTAACTATCCAGCGCGCAGACCCGCTGGGTCTGTCTGCAAATCCCGTAAATCGCGTTCAGTTTCTCATCGCCCGAATAAAAAAAGGCTCTGACCGCCATCGGATAAATCGTCTCCCGCAGCCGGAGGCCGATTTTCAACGCCGCGGCGTTCCTCCGCGCGATTACCGTTACATAACGATGCCCCATCATCTGGAAAAACTCATGCCGTGTTCTTCCCTTGCGTAAAATGAGCCGGCCTGACATTGCCATAGCGCTTCCTTTTTCGGGATCGGCCAGAACGGGCGCGCCGGCGGCCGAAAGAACTTCGCAATAAAAAAAGTCCAGAATCTCGCCGCCGCGCGCGCCCGCCGCATCCACGATTAACGTTCCGACAGCCGGCCGGCCCATGTCAAAAACAACCGCCTGCAACCCATCGTTCGCGAGGGCCGGCAGAATGGTAAAATCTCCGGCGGCGTTCAGCCGTTCCCATCTTATGCGGGCAAGCTCCCGGAACCAGGGCAGGGTCAAATTGGCGTCATTTTCGGAGCGGGCATCAGCCCGGCCCAGGCCGCGCGCGGCAAGGCGCTGATATGCCAATACTTCATGGCCTAAATTTGGTATCCCGCGCGGCTCCAGGGAATGCCAGGGCATACATCCAAACGGGCGTTTGACCGCGGGAGATTTCCAGCCGGCGGGCCGGCGGGCCGAATTAATCCAGGCCTGATCATCAAGACGCGCGTCAATCCATTCCTGGTAATTAAGCTGCACGCTCAATCTGGCCGTATCCCGGCGATTGGCGGGCGAAAGTCTTCCCCGCCATTTTTCACCGCTCAAAATTTCAACCCCGCCCGCTTCGCCCGCGCAGATCAGGCCGCAGGCGCTCTGATGAAGATACTGAAAGGTGCTGCAACCGGCATTGTAAACCCGCACGCTGATCCAGTTGTGCCCGGGCCTGACATATTCTGAAAGGTCAAATTCATCGCATGGCCAGCTTGCCTGATAGCCGCGCGCCGGACCGCGCCCCGCATATTCGCCGTTGAAATACAACATGTAACACTGGTCGGCCGTAATGAACAGCCGGGCTTTTCCCTTCCGGCGCTTGACCTGGAAATCGTGCCGGAAATCAGCATACACGTTCCTGCCATTTTCATGAAGAGCGCCGGGCCAGATCCAGCAGGCCTGTTCCATCAATGACGTTTTATTCATGTATTTTGCAGCGGTTTCACCATTAATATTTTCCATACTTTTTTGCGGTTTCATACATGGCAACCACGTTTTCCGCAGGAGAGTTGTCCTGCAGGGAATGCGTGGGCGCAAAACAATACCCGCCGGCCGGCATCATGATTTCAAGCGTGTGCCTGCAATAGGCTGCGGTATCCTCCACTGTTCCCGTGGCAACGGGACCGGCCGTGGAAATGCAGCCGTGAAACGCCAGCCGGCCGCCGAATTTTTTCTTCAGATATTCCGGAGCCATGTCTTTTGCCTCCGGCTGGAGGGTATCCACAACTTTAATGCCAATTTGGATAAAATCTTCATACGCCCAACTGCTGGAACCGCAGGTGTGGATCATCACCGGCAGGCCAAAGCTCTTTGCCAGATCAACGAACTTCTGATGCAACGGACGGATTTGCCGGCGATAAAAGTCCAGGCTGATAATGGGCGCTATCTGCGTGCCCAAATCCTCGCCCATCCATAAAAAATCAATCCCGCCTTCTGCGGCTTCAAGAGTGCGGCGAATGATTTCAAGATAAATATCGGTCCGGCGCCGGGCCAGCAGCATTCCCGCAGGATCGTCCGTTATCAGGTCCACCAGCGTCTGTTCCATGCCGCGCAGCATGCCGTTGCTGTTGATGATGTCGCCGACCCCGGGTCCACCGGCAGAGACCGCATATTCCCGGTTTTTCCGGCAATTTCCCGCCACAACGCTGTAATCAAAATCATCCGGCGACGGCATGGACCATCGGGCCACCTCATCTTCCGTGGCGCTTTGCAGCGGAAATTCGCAATAATCCCAGTAACCGCCTGTTTCGTGCTCAATCCATCGCCGGCGAATTCCCCAATCATCCACCTTGATGCTGCGTTCAGGAATATCCGCGTGCAGTCTGGGGCCTTTATACGGCGCACCTGCCCCGCGAAAATCAACGCCGAGCGCATGGCGCAACCCCTCGCCGTCATTCTCTCCCAGTCCGAAATGTTCCTTCAAGCGCCGGTCTATGCCGGCGTTGGCAAGATAATTGACAGGCACGCGATCAGGCTCCTGACTCGCGAACGCCGTCAACACTCTTTCTTTTGACGTCATATTCAAGTTTCAAGACAACCCGGCCGCGCTCTGCGACATAAGCCCCGCCTCGCGCGCGTACTCGTTGAAAAGCGAAATATAGAGCCGATAATCATTGCAGGAAACGCCGGGCGGGGTCTGGTGGTCGCACGCCGGCAGGAATCCGCCTTTGGCCGCCACGGGAAGCAAACGTTCAAACTCCGCGCGCATGGCCGCCTCGCCCTTGTTCATGGTCATTTTATCAAAGTGGCCGATGAACCTCATTTCCGGATGTTCCCGCCGCAACTGCGAAACGTCAACCCCCGCCTGCCGTTCCAGGGGAAGAATGCCTTCTATGCCGGCCGCTTCAAACCAGGCCGCCGGGACGGAAACATCGCCGTCCGAATCCACGATGGGAATGACGTTATGTTTCTTCAGTTTTGGAATGATCCGCGCGTAATACGGCGCCACGAACTGTTCAAAATGCTCTTTTGAAAGCATCGGGCCCTTGTTGTAGCTCATGTCCTCGGCAAAGGTCATGAAGTCGGGCTCGCAGACGGAGCAGACATCGTCAATCATGCGCGACATCCATTCCACAAGGTCGGCGTTAATCCGATGCATCAGGCCGGCCTGATCGTAAAAGGCGTAGAGATGCCTTTCTATGCCCAGCAACTGCCTTGGAAACCAGAAAAAGCCATCCACCGTAAACCACAGGACAACCCGGCCTGTTTTTTGCTCATCCGCCCATTTTTTCCACATCCCCAAATCCACGGCGTTGGCGGGATAAAGATACGGCCGGACCCGTTCATAATCATTTTCATCGGAAATGATGCCCGCGCCATGGCTGGCCGGAGCGGGACAACCGGGCGAGTAAATTCTGAACCAATCCTGGCAATAAACATCCAGGCCGAAATGACGGCAGATGGCATAACGGTCGGCCGCATTTTCCGGCAACCCCTCGGAACGCCAGCGCGCAAGGGTTTTATCCCACCACGGCGCCCACTCAAGAATCGGGAGCCGGTCAAAGGGACGAAAATTCATAACGGCCTGGAAACGCTCGCGCGTGTTCATGGTTTGCCCCGCGAAAAACGATTTTTTCTTAAAACCCGGAAGCAAATATAGCAAAAATAAAAAATACCGCCTTGATTATTCCGCCAAAAACAAGCACAATTCCGCCAGAGAGTTTTAAAAAATCATGACAAAAAAAGCGGCATTGTTGCAATGGCGGTTCGGCGATTTCCCCCTGGCGGTCATGCGGATCAGCCGCCAGATCACCGCAAACTTTCATTACCACGAATTCATGGAGCTGGTTGTCATTGAAAGCGGCCGGGGCATTCACTTCACGGAAAACGAATCGTATCCGATCGCGTCCGGCGACGTCTTTGTAATCCGGAAACACAACGCGCACGGATACTCCAACACTGAAAATCTCCGGCTGATCAACGTTCTTTTTTATCCGGGCCCCCTGCGCCTGCCGCTGAAGGAACTGGAAGACCTGCCGGGCTATCACGCCCTCTTTGAAACGCGCCGGCCGGCCAAAATTTTTTACGGATTTAAGCCCCATCTGCATCTTAACCTGAAACAACTGGCATACATTCAAAATCTAACCGGCTTCCTGGAACGGGAATTGCAGGAAAGAAAGGCCGGGTTCGCCTTCACCGCCAAGGCGCTTTTGATGCTGATTGCCGCTTCCCTCGCCCGGTATTACGAGGACCGCCGGGCAAACTTCCAGCCCCCCCTGGCGAAAATCTCCGAGGCCATCGCATATATGGAGCAAAATTACGCCAAGCCGATATGCCCGGCGGATTTGCCCGCAACGGTTCACATGTCGGCGCGCAATTTCCACAGACATTTCAATGCCGCCACGGGACTATCCCCGGTTAAATATCTTATCCGTTTGCGCGTGATGCGCGGCGCGGAACTGCTCCGCCAGGGAGAAATGAACGTTACCGAAGCGGCTCTGCAAACCGGTTTTAACGACAGCAATTATTTTTCGCGCCAGTTCCGCAAAGTAATGGGGATCGGCCCCCGCCAATTCATAACCTGCCGCGGAATTGCGGAAAAGTGAAGCGCCCCGTGGACCATCAGCCGGCCGGGCGGCCGCATTGAATCAGTTTTTCGCGGCCACGACAACATCCTGCCCGCTGATGCAGTTTTCCCGTCCGCACCAGTTCCCGAAGCGGATCGGCTCAAGAATTGTCAGCCCGTGTTTTTCGTAAAGGGCGCGCACGACGGCCTCATCATAGGCCACGGCTTTTTCCGGCTCCAGTCTGCTCACGGTGCGATAACCTTTGCGTTCATATATAAAATTGAAAGCCGCCCGGCCCTGCGCCATGAGGGAGAGCGCCTCGGCGGTGGCGATAAAAAACGTGTGCATGCATCGGCCGCCGGGCTTCATCACGCGCGCCGATTCGGCCAGGTAATGCTCCATGTCCGCCGGAAGCATGTGCGTAAAAACGGAAGTCGTGTAGACAAAATCAAAATAGTTGTCGCGGTATGGGAAACTGAAATCCGCGGCGGAATATTTCCCGCCCGGATTGTAAGTCCGATTGAAAATGTCCGCCGCTTCAAAATGGAAATTAGGGCAGCGCGGCGTGATATTTTCCCGGCACCAGACGATGCCCTCGCGTATTATGTCAAAACCCCGGTATTCGCCGCGGGGCGAAAGGTATCCGGTCAGGGAAAGCGCGATCCGGCCGATCCCGCAGCCGATATCAAGCACCTTATGTTCCGGCTTGAGCCCGCCCAGTTCAATGAAATGCCTGAGAAATTCGCCGCCGATGACCTTGAAATCGGGATCAACGCCATAGACGAAAGTCTTGCTGGCCGGGGGAATGAGAGGATTGCGCCCGCCCGAACGGCCCGCGCGGAAATCCGCCAGCCGCAATACATGGCGTTTGAACACGCGGTAAAAACGCGTGGGCACATAACGGACAAAAAAAATCTTCATAAATCGGCCTGGCATGTTCGTCCCTCCCATTCTTATGTTTCCAACCGCGTTTTTCCTCCCGGATGGAAATCGGAGAACTATAATCACAACCTGCCCTTTTGTGCAATCTTAAACCAATTTTCTGTTGTCTATGTTTTGAGAAAATGATAACTTAAGCGCACGAAAAGCACAGGCTTGAAACTTTCATAAGGCGACGGGCTGTTCTTAAGGCACTCAGGATTCGGATGAAGACAGTATGGCATAACATTTCAGGCGCGCCCGGCCATGCAATATGAATCAGACGAGCCGCCTGGCACGGATTATGCTTAATTTAATGTAGTGGAAGGGCATTGCAAGAAATGGAGACAAAAATGAAAACAAGGATTTTGGCGGCAGCATGCGCGGTAATTATTATGCCGGGACTTTTGCGGGTATCGGCGGATGAATTGCGGAAAGTCAACAACGATTTTGACGGCGATGGATGCACGGATCCCGCCGTCTATTACCCGGATTCCGGCAAATGGGAAATTTTCCAGACATTGAGCGGCACTATCCGCACCGAATACCTCGGTTCCGGCGCATGCCGGCCGGTGCCGGGTGATTATGACGGCGACGGCAAAGCCGACATCGGAGTTTTTGACACAACCACCGCAACGTGGCGCGGCAAGCTCAGCAGCGGCTGGGAAGGTTCCGGCATATTCGGCCGGCCGGGTTGCTGGCCGGTGCCGGCCGATTATGACGGCGACCGGACAACGGATTTGGCCGTTTATGATCCGCAAACCGGCTATTGGACCGCCTTTTTAAGCAGTTATCAGGCCGAGGGCAGCGTCAAGTGGGGATATCTTGGCGATTTCCGGCCATGGGAAACCCCCCGGACCTACACGGTACTGCCCATGCCTTTTGATTATGACCAGGACGGTCTGGACGACCTGTGTTATTATTACCGGGGAACGAATATGGAAAGTTCCGCCTGGTCCATACTGTATATGGCCGGCAAAAGTGATTATGTTGATTATTATGTCTGGGGATCCTCCGGTTCCCTGCCGGCGCCGGGTAATTACCGCTCGCGCACGTTTGACGTGCCGCGCGGCATTTGCGTTTACAAACTGACGACAACCGACTGCTTTGTCCCTTACATGGATTTATTCCAGCTGGGAATATTCGGACAGACCCTGCCGGTGGCAGCCGGGGATTACGACGGCAACGGATACGACGACCAGGCCGTGTATAATTATGAAACCGGCATGTGGTCAATCGTTTTCAACAGCGGACGCGGGGACGACATTGCCAGCCGGGCAAAAACAGAATTCACGCTCGGCGGACCAAACGCCGTTCCCGCCAATATTTACTCAACCATCTACGCTCTGGCCCTTTATTCTCCCGCCCCCTGGTGAAAATTGATGAGCCGGAGTTTTATCTGTTTTGCCGGGCTTTTCGGCGCCATGCTTTACCTTGGGTGCGTTTCTCCCGCGGCGCTCTCAAAAGAAAATGCCACAACCGCCGGTTATGAATCCATTGTTTCCAATGTTTACGCGGAACTGCTAAACCGCGCGCCCGACGAAAGCGGTCTGGATTTTTATGCCGGACGCATGGCCGGAGCCGGGCTGGACGAACGGGAACTGCGCGCTGAAATCCGCAACAGCCGCGAATACCGGGAGCGCGTTTTCTGCCACGGCGCCTTTGCGGATAACAACGGCAATCCCGCCATTCACTGGCCGGCCGTTTATCCGGACAGCAAGCCCCCGTTATGGACATCCCTGGCAACGCCGGCGGCCACGGGAGCTTTCGTTTCCGCAGAATTCACGACTCCCCCGAAATTGTTCTTTTACATCTCCGGCTATCCCCGGCATCCGGGCAATCGCATAATGCTTGCCGACGCAGCCACGGGGGAAAGAATTGAATTTTGCCCCGTGAAAGACCCGGGCGCCGCCTGGCGCCTGGTTCAATGGCGGCTGGAGACGAATTGGATCGGCCGCGCGGTCCGCCTGACTGCCGGCGACAACTCGGCCCGACCGGATAAAGGATGGTTGGGCGTCAGCGCGCCCCTTTTGAATTATGAGCCGCCACCCTGGTATGTTTTCATGAACCGCCCGTTTTTTACCGCGGGGCTGATCTGTCTGCATTTTTTCCTTTTCGTTCTGCCGGGTCTGGCGCTGGCGCTCTTCTTGCCGCCGGCTTGTTTTCAAAAGCCGGGCCGGTTTCTGGCGGCGGTATTAATCCTCGCCTGTTTCTGCGGATACCTTGCATTCTGGATATATTTTGCGAATCCCTTGTGCGGAAAAATATTTTCAGCCGCGTGCGCCGGCCTGGCGGTCTTCGCCGCAGTGAAAGAGCGGCGCCGTCTTTTTTCACCGCCCATGCGGCTGGAACTGGTCTGGCCGCTGGCGATTGTCGCCAGCATCGGCATTTTCGTTCTTTCGTTCGGTTTTTTATACGGGGGGACGGAAAAACCGTTAAGAACCTCCACCAATCGCTTTTCGCACGCGCTCCCGGTTGATCAATGCCTGCCGCTCTGGGGCGCGATAAAGATATACAACGGCCGCACCATCGTGGAAACATGGCGGGACACATGGCGCTTCAGCGACCGGCCGCCGCTGCAGACCGGGATTGTCCTCCTGCAATCGCCTCTCTTCATGGACACTGAAAAAAACGACTGCGTTGATCTGCATTATTTATGCCTGGCGGTTCCGCTGCAATGCCTGGCCCTGGCGGGATTATGGATACTTTTGCGGCAACTGAAAACAGGACGGCTTGCCGCTTTCGGCGTTTTGTCGTTCGCCGTCCTTGCCCCCGTGTTTATCGTCAACGCTTTCTTCGTCTGGCCGAAACTGCTGGCGGTTCCCTTCCTGTTTATTGTGATGACGGAGCTGTTGTTCCGGGATTGTTGCGATGACCGGCGGGACAATCTGGCCACCGGCCTTATCATCGGCGCCAGCTCCGGCCTGGCCATGCTCGCGCACGGCGGCAGTTTTTTTGGTTTGGCCGGCATCGCGGCGGCGGCGCTCCTTTGCCGCCGCTGGCCTTCAGCCCGGATCATTGCCGCCGCGCTGGTCCCTTTTGCCGTTCTCCTTCTCTCCTGGACGATATTTCAAAAAGTTTACGATCCCCCGGGCGACGCCTTGATCAAAATGCATATCGGCGGCTCTTTAACACCGTGGGACGGGCGTTCCATCACCGCCACCATCATGGATTCTTATGCACGCCTCCCGCTCGGCGAGATCGCAAAAAAGAAACTGATGAACCTGGTTACCCTCCTCGCCCGCCTGCCATTTATCATGCCCCACCCCGCTGCCATGGATGTGTCCTCTTTTCTGGCCTGGATGCGGCTGACTTTGTTCTTTCATCTGATCCCCTCGCTCGGGCCGCTTCTTCTGGTTCTGCCCGCTCTCTTGCTTGCGGCGGCACGGCGTGTCCCCCGCACATCGCTTTCCGCGGGCGGTTTCAAGTGTCTGCTGGCCGGCGCCGCCACGACTGCGGCGTGGTGTCTGATTATGTTCGCCGACACGTTCATCCACCAGGGCACGCTTTTTACCCCGCTCGTTTTCTCGGCGGGACTGGCCCTGCTCGCGTTCTGGTTCTCGCGCCCGTTCGGGATTGCATTGCTGGTTATGCAGATCGTATTATCTGCCGCGGTTTATGCGCCGCTTTATATTCATCCATCTTCGCCGCAAATATGGCTCCGCGATATTGACCCCGGAATGCTCGTCATGGCGCTCCTCTCCCTGGCCGCCTATCTGGCGTTGCTGCGCAAATATCAGCCGTGTGCTTAAAATGCAAAACACGCAGAAAATGAGGCTTTATTGCCTGATTATCCTCATAACGGCGCTCGCGCTTGTAACCGCCTTTGGCATCAATCGCTGGCGCCGGATGCACGCCTACGACAAGATTATCGCAAAAGCCGCCGCCGAACACAATCTTGCCCCGGAATTAATCCGGGCGGTTATCTGGCGCGAAAGCGGATTTAAGCACAATTGCCGCGGCGGACACGGCGAAATCGGCCTGATGCAGGTAACCGAGAACGCCGCCCGGGAATGGGCGCAATCATCCGGAATAGTCAATTTCAAAAAAAACGATCTCTTTAATCCGGAAACGAACATCCAGGCCGGGTCATGGTATCTGCAACGGTCAATGGCACGCTGGACAAACAAGCCCAATCCCCTGCCCTATGCCCTCGCGGAATACAATGCCGGCCGGTCAAACGCCGTGCGCTGGGCGGCAAACGACGGCGGCGACGCGAATAAATTCTGGGATGGCATCACTTATCCCGCTACAAAACGCTATGTGCGCGACATCCTCGCCCGCCTGCGCCGACGGTGAGCCGCGCGGCCGTATCCGGCCCGCAAAACGGGCATAATGCCGCAGACCGAAACCGTTTACGGATGTATACAGGAAAGGGACCTGCTTGGAGTTATTCGCGCGCAACGCCATTCGGCTGGAGATTGGCAAACTGCAGGTCATAGAGCCGGCGATAGACGCCGTTCAACCCCAGCAGTTCTTCGTGCGCGCCCATTTCAACAATCCCGCCGTTTTCCAGCACGATTATTTTATCGCAATGCATGATCGTGGAAAGACGGTGGGCAATGGCGAAAACGGTCCGGCCCCGCATCAATTCGTCCAGCGCGGCCTGGACGAGACGTTCCGACTCGGTGTCCAGGGCGCTGGTGGCCTCGTCCAGGATCAGGATTGGCGGGTTGCGCAGGATGGCGCGGGCAATCGCCAGGCGCTGGCACTGCCCGCCCGAAAGGCGCACCCCCCTCTCGCCGATAACGGTTTCATACCCCTCCGGCATCTCCCGGATAAACTCGTGGGCGTGGGCCCGGCCGGCCGCCTCCTCAATGGAAGCGCGCGAAGCTTCCGTGTGGCCGTAGGCGATGTTGGCCGCGATTGTGTCGTTGAAAAGAATCGTTTCCTGGGTAACCATGCCGATTTTTGCGCGCAGGGATTTGACCGTAAAACCGCGGATATCGGCTCCGTTGATCCGCAATGCGCCGGAGCTGACATCATAAAACCGGGGGATCAGATTGACCAGCGAGGTCTTGCCGGCCCCGGACCCGCCGACAATCGCCACCATTTCCCCGGCCCTGACGTCAAGGCGGATATTGCGCAGCACAAAAGGCCCGTCGTAGGCAAAACTGACATTGTCAAACAGGATTGAATCCACATCGCCTTTGAGTTCAATTGCGGCGGGTGAATCGTGAATCAGGACCGGCGAATCCATGATTTCAAAAATCCGGTCGGCGGAGGCCGAAGTCTGCTGAATATTGAGGTGCACCTTGCTCAGTTTTTTGACCGGCTCGTAAAGCGCAACCATGGCGATGGCAAAGGTTATAAAATTCTCGGCCGGCATTTTAGTCCAGCGGGCGTAAACCAGCACCAGGGCCAGCCCGATAATGGAAACGAAAACGATCAGCGGCTCAATGACGGCCTTGTCGCGCGCCACGCGCATGATGCGGTTGAAGAAAAGACGGCATTGATCCGCAAATCTTACTATTTCATATTTTTCCATGCCGAATGCCTTGACAATGCGGATGCCGGAGAGGGTTTCCTGCATGATTGACACAAGGGAAGCCAGGCGCTCCTGGCTGTGGCGGGCGTAACGGCGCACCCGCCGGCCGAAGAGGGCAATCGGCAATATGCAGACAGGGAACAGCACCAGGCTGCCAAAAGCCAGCAACGGATCAAGCCAGAAAAGAAATCCCGCCGCGCCGATGAAAACGAACGGCTCCTTGACCAGGTCCCCGAGCACGACCGACACCGCCCTTTCCACCATCATGGAATCGTTGATGGTGCGCGAAATCAGTTCGCCCGTCCTGCTCTTTGTAAAAAAACGGACCGAGAGCTCCTGCAAATGCGCAAAGGTCAGAATGCGCAAATCCATTACCACGCGGTTGCCGACCCATTGAATATAATAATCGCTTAAAAACTGCCCGACGCTGCGCCCAAGCGCCAGCAAGGGCAGGAAAACGGCGATCAAAAACACCTGGTAAAAAGGCGCGTTCTGGAATACTTCGCGCAGCGTGTTGCGCGCGGCCACCAGCATACCCGTCGTGGAGCCGGCAAAAAGCACGCCGCACCCCCCGCCGATGATCAAACGCCATAAATACGGACGGGCATAGCCGACCAAGCGCTTATAGGTCTGCCACTCTTTTATCCAGTTTTTCATTTGATATTAATCGCAAAAGCGTTTCTTACCCGCTCTCAAAACCCGCCAGAGATATCTTTCCTTATCCATTCCCCAGGAACCTTTCCGCCTCAATCGCGGCCATGCATCCCGAGCCGGCCGCGGTAACCGCCTGCCGGTAGGAATGGTCCTGCACGTCTCCGGCCGCGAAAACCCCGGGCACATTTGTGCGGGTGTTTTCAGCGATGATATATCCCTTCTCATCCATGGCGACCTGCCCTTTGAAAATATCCGTGTTCGGTTTGTGGCCGATGGCGACGAAAAGGCCGGCCACCGGCAGAACGCTGATCTCCCCCGTAAGCGTATTCCTTATCTGCAAAGCATCCACGCTCATCTTGGAAACATCGCGCACTTCCGCAACAACGCTGTTCCAGAGCACTTTTATTTTGGGATGGGTCGTTACCCGTTCGGCCATGATTTTTGAGGCGCGGAATTTATCCCGCCGGTGGATGAGGGTTACCGCCGCGGCAAACCGCGTCAGGAACAGGGCGTCCTCCATGGCGGTGTCGCCGCCGCCGACCACCGCCACGGCCTTGTTGCGGTAAAGGGCACCGTCGCAGGTGGCGCACCCCGAAACGCCGCGGCCGATGAGCTTTTGCTCGGAATCCAGCCCCAGATAAACGGCGCTGGCGCCGGTGGCGATGATCACGGATTCCGCTTCAACCGGAACACCCTGTTCCAGGTTAACCGTGAAAGGCCGGCGTTTGAAATCGGCGCCGGTTACCGCGCCCGCCCTGATGCGCGCGCCGAACCGCTCGGCCTGTCCGCGCATCACCCCCATCAATTCCACGCCGCCGATCCCATCGGGAAAACCCGGAAAATTTTCAATTTCAGTCGTGGTGGTCAATTGGCCGCCCGGCTGCGCGCCTTCAACAACCAGCGGCCTGAGATTCGCCCGGGCGCAATAGATCGCGGCGGTGTAACCGGCCGGCCCGGCCCCGATAATGACTACCTGTTCCATAGATTCAATCCTTTCATCAATATGCTTGTCATGTTCCTGCTTGACATGCTCCGGCAAAAAGGCTTGCATGAATCCAACGCCTGAAACAATACTACAAGGAGGATAAGAATGCAAAAAATATTGCTGTCAATCGTCCTGGCCGCGGCGTTTTCCGCCAATCTGCGCGGCGCCGACAACTGGCTGACAGATTTTGAAGCTGCAAAAAAAACGGCCGCCGAAAGACAATTGCCCATCCTGGCCGATTTTTCCGGATCGGACTGGTGCGGCTGGTGCATCCGGCTGGACAAGGAAGTGTTTTCCCGGAAAGAATTCCAGGAATTCGCCAAGGACAGGCTGGTGCTCTTCCTCGCCGATTTCCCGCGCAATAAACCGCAGGACGACGCGATCAAGAAACAGAACGCCGCACTTTCCAAACAATACGGGGTGCGCGGTTTTCCCACGGTGCTTTTGCTGGATGCCAAGGGCAAGGTCCTGGCGCGCACCGGGTATATACCGGGCGGCCCCGGGGCATACGTGGAGCATCTGAAAAAACTAATCCCCTGAATTAAGCCGCCAAAGGCTGCAACTGTATTTGAGAGACGTAGGAGCCGCAGCCCCATGCGGCGATTCAGGGGCGGAGAAGTGAAGCGTGAGGAATTTGCGCCCCCAGAAAAGACCCGCATTTTTCCCGCACCGAAATAGGGCGCGCGCCGGTTCAACGCCTATCCGCCGTGAAAACCGCTGATCGCCGGGCCGCACCCGAAAATACTGGCAAGGAGGGCGACCCTGATCCACATGCCGTTGCGCACCTGACGCCAGTAGACGGCGCGCGGATCGCTGTCCACTTCAACGGCGATTTCCCCGCGGCGCGGGAGGGGATGCATAATAACCGCCTGCGCCGACAGTTTTTTCAGATGGCCGGCCGTGAAATGAAATTTTGCGGCTTTGATTTTCTCGCTCTGGCCTTTTTTCTCATCCCACTCGTCCTGGATGCGCGTCATGTAGACCGCGTCGGCCTCGGGAATATACTTTTCAAAATCGGAATCCAGCTCGTAATCAACCCCGGCCCGGCCCAGGATTTCCAGGATGTCCCGGCCAATCTGGAGCTGCGGCGGAGCGATAAAATACTGCCGGACGCCGGCGTAATTGCTGAGGAGATAGGCGAGCGAGCGCACCGTCCGGCCGCGCGCCAGATCGCCCACAAAAACTATTTTCTTGCGGTCTATGCCGCCTCTTTTTTCAAAACTGCGACGCAAGGTATAGATATCAAGCAGGGCCTGAGTGGGGTGCTGGTCCTTTCCGGACCCGGCGTTGAGAATCGGTACCGGGCGCTCGGTGTTGGAAAGAACCCAGGCCATTTTCTCGGCCAGACCGGGAATGGCGCTGCGCATGATGATGGCATCGGAAAAAGAACTGAAAGTCCGCACCGAATCTTCCTGGGTTTCGCCCTTCATTTCGCTGGAAGTGGCCGTATCGCGCACTTCAACCGTGCGCATGCCCAGAATCTGGCAGGCGGAATGAAACGAAAGAAAAGTGCGGGTGCTCGGCTGGGTGAAATAAAGCATGGCGGTTTTATGGGATAACAACGCGTGCAGAAAATCCATGCCGGACTTGGTTTTGGCGATATAACGAATATTGGTGGCCAGGTCGCCCAGTTCCTCAAGAAGCCGCCGGTCAAACTGCTGGGCGACCAGAACGTGATAAGGCTGTCCGTCAAGGTTGAAACAGTCCGCCTTTTGCTTCAAATCAAGCTTCTGAAACTCGCCCCACGCCAACTCCCTCAGAACAGTTTGCGGGGCATTCACGGCTTATATCCCCCCTCCGGCCAATGTCGCAACCATGATGGCCTTGATAGTATGCAGGCGGTTTTCGGCCTGGTCAAAAACCCTTGAAAATGGCGCTTCAAAGACCTCGTCGGTAACTTCCAGGGCGCCTGTCGCGCGGGTCGCTTCCGTCTCATGGTTGTGGAAAGCCGGCAGGCAATGCAGGAAAATCACCCCGCCGTTTTCCAATTTGCCGGTTTTACGCATGAGGTCCATGCTGACCTGATAGGGCTTCAGGAGACGGTGGCGCTCCTCAAATTTCTTTTCCTCGCCCATGGAAATCCAGACATCGGTGTAAATCACCTGGGCATTCCGGACGGCCGCGTTGAGATCGTGGCTGATTTCAAGCGTGCAGCCGTGCGCGCGCGCCAGCGCGGAAACCTGCGCGAGAACCGCCGCGTCGGGCATAAGTTCCCGCGGAGTGCAGTCAACGAAATTGATGCCGGTCTTGGCACAGCCCACCATCAGCGAAAGACACACGTTGTTGCGGCCATCGCCGACATAAACCACCTTCAAGCCGCGCAAACCTTTAAAACATTCACGGATCGTCATGAGATCGGCCAGGGTCTGGGTGGGATGGCTTTCGTCGGTCAAGCCGTTCCAGACCGGAATGCCGGCGTATTTGGCCAGCGTCTCCATGGTCGCCTGGCTGAAACCGCGAAACATTATGCCGTCAAACATCCGGCCGAGCACGCGCGCCGAATCCTTGATGGATTCCTTTTTACCCAGATGCAGGTCTTTCATGTCCATATATTCCACGCTCGCGCCCTCGTCCACCGCCGCAACCGTGCAGGCCGAACGGGTGCGGGTTGAAGGTTTTTCAAAAATCAAGGCAATGTTCCGGCGGAAAAGGGAATTGCCGTGGGCGCGGCGCTTTTTCATTTCCTTGAGGCGGCCGGCCAGGTCAATGAGGTAAAGCAACTCCTCATCGCTCAAATCCACAAGTTTCAGAAGACTGCGCCCCTTGAGGTTTATTTCGTTGCCGGATGCATTCATGTTTTTTTACTATCAAAATTTTACCGGGGAGGCAAGAAAATACACGTATTTACCCTCGCTTATACGGGTGGGATTTGATGCTTTGCCGACAAAAACAATGGCGTCTTTGCCAAGCGACCAGAGACCGCCGTTGGTGATGATGATGCGGTTAAATCCGGCGCTGCCGCTGTAGCCCATGTACACGTTGGTGGCATTATGCCATGTTGCCCCGTCCACCAGCACAAAATTGTTGGTGGCAGATCCGGCATAACCCACAACCGCCGTGGTCGTATTCAAGACCGCGCCGTTGGTCAGGATATATCCGTTATCGGCCGTGTTGCTCCCGACCACAAAGCAAACGTAATTGGACGTCCCGGCGTCATTGGTATAAATTACGCCGCCATCCAAAACCAGGTCATCCGCATATGATCCCGAGATCGCCAGGACAGCGACTAATCCGCTCAATATTCGTCTCATCATGCACCTCCTGCTCATGCTCTCATTCCAATCCAAGGCGGCAGCGCCGCCATTAAAAACTTTCCCGGGTGGCGATTCGCCGGCCTTATTTAAAATTCTACGCAAAGGTGTATCATGTTTAAAAGGAACGGTCTAAAAAAACCGCCTTTTCCAGCCAGACCCGCCCACGCCCGCGGTATTCATCGGGCCAGTCGTTCATTCCGACCGTAATCCGCTTGAGCGGCAAATCAACAACCTGGTTGCTGTCCCCGCCCCAACACGTCGCATGTATTTCATGCTTCCTGGGCGGCCGATACAGTTTATCCATGGCACGATAAACCGTCCGCCAGCCTTTCCAATAAACCGGGGTAATCGGCAAATAATGATTCTCTCCGCCGTTATCCTCCAGGATAAGAAACAATTCATGCCCTGATCCGTCCCCGTACATTGTTACGGCCGCCAGGCCGGCCTTTTCGCCGGCATTCGCCGCCGCGCGTATCATCACGCAATCATGTCCGGCCGTCTCAAAGCGATAATCAAGCCGCAGGCAATCCCGGCCTTCCACCTGTTCCCGTTTCACCCGCGCCGCCCGCGTTTTAACCCCATACCTTTCCCCCTGGTCGCAAAAAATCTCCCAGTCCGCCGCGGGCGCCTTGATCTGAAATACGCTCCTCCCCGGCTGGCCGGCATACCCCTCCTCAACCAGCCGCACATCATCCAGCCATACGCGCGTCGCGCCGTAAAACAAGCACGGATAAAAATTCACCGTTTCCGGCGTGCGCGATGTCGCAACAATCACCTTTTCCACGTATTGCCAGTCCGCGCTCTGCCGCAGAGTTTTTAACGACCCGCCCCACCATTGTTTTTTGCCATCCTCTTCATTATAGCCATCATAATACAAGCATACCACCTTGCCGTCATTGGTCGCGACGTCCGCCTTGATCCACGCGCTGAATTTATAAGTCATATCGGGTTCCAGCGCCACTTTTTGAAAAATACCGCCGTGATATCCCTCCCTCTCCGAGCTTAAACGCAGGCAATTCCGCCCCGCGCGGCCATTTTCCGGGGTAACCCCCCACTCAATAACATTGCTCCCAGCCATTTTCTCGTGACAAGACCAGTCCGCCGGCTTTCCGGTGAGCCGGTCTGTTTTTTCAAAATTCCCGTTCCGCAGGAAATTCGGCGGCGCGCCGTCAGTTTTTTGATTTTCGCCTCCGGTTTTCCGGCCGGCAGCGTCAATCAAATGACATCCAACCAGCATCAAGCCTGCCGCCGGCGCGATCAACAAGAACATGCGCGTCAATGTCATATGATAACTATCCCCCTTCATCCTTCATAAACCGGATGTTGCGCACGCCGATTCTACCCGCGCGTTTCACGGCTTTATCGGACCGGACCACGCCCACTTCAATCTGCTTGATCGGAAAATCAATCGTCTGGTTCCCGTCTCCGCCCCAATGGGTCGCATATATCTCCCGCCCCGGAGGCTTCAAAAATATTTCGTAATTCAACGATATTTTACGCCACCCGTCCCAGTTCAGACTGACCGTGCCGATTAAGTGTTCCTCATCTCCGGCGTCCCGCGCGATCAGATACGCTTTGTTCGCGGACCCGTCCCCGGCTATTTCCATTAAAACCTTTTCGGAATTGCCGATACGCGCCGGCATCCGCACGAAGACCCCCGCGTATTCGCCGGTTTCCTTGAAATCATATTCCAGCCAGGCCGCATTATCCTTCTCTTCGCAGCCCCGGCCCCGTTTCACGTTGTTATTCCCGGCATCTTCCCATGCTTGCGCGCGCATGATTTCATTGACCGTCAACTCACCGACCTGCCGCCCGCTCTCCTGAATCTCGCTTATCCTTACCGCCCTGATTTCATATTCCGCGCCGGACTTGTTCCCCATAAAGCCAACCATGGCCGGCAGAATCTGGCTGAACCGGTGCTGCCGAATATAGACGCCGTCCCAAAAAAACTTTACCATCAGCCCGCGGCTTTCCAGCCTGACCTTGTGAAACACGTCTTGATCAAATGGAATATTGCCGCCTGACATCTGATTCGCGGCATCAGCCGTCGCCCTCAAATAATAATAACGTTCTCCGGGCGTGAACATTAAAGACATGTAATTCTCCGGATCATCATAACCGACGATAATATCAACCCATGGATATTGCGCGTTCCATTTTGCCACCCGAACCTCGCATTCCAGCGCAAAATCGCCTTCCATCGGTTTGGCCGCCAGGATCACCCCGCCGTCCGTGTTGCATAAACTGCCGTTTTTGATCGTCCAATATCCTTCCTTTACCACCCAGTTCGCGCCGATTTCCGGACGGTCAAACATTTCGTCCAGAATAACCTTCCCGGCCGCTTGCTCCGCGCTTCCCGCCGCGGCCCCGGCCGCTATGCCTATCGCCAGCAATATTATTTTTTTCATCGGTTAAATATTCCCCCTCCCGGCTCATTTTTCCTCAATTTCAACAATCCGCACGTCCCCCGGCGGGACCGTCAATTTCAATTCCTTCATCTCCGCCCCCGTGACCCATTCGCGGACGGCGCCATGGGCAAACCGCGGTTCCAGACTGACCTCAACCGCTTCTTCCGGCTTTAACACTTCCTTCTTGCCCGGATATTTATAAATGCCGTCATTATTGATCAAGGTTACCACCCATCCCTTGCCGTTCCGGTTATAAAGTTTTTCCACATTCCCGCTCACTTTCACGGGCGACAATTCATCCGCTATCCTCCCCATCACTTCCGAATAAACTTTCAACATCCGGTTCGGCTTCGGCCCGTCAATCGTCATCCAGCCCGCAAGGCCAACCACGATCGCCCCTTTGCCTTCCCGTTTAATGGTCACCAGCGGGTCGCCGTTTTCGGTCCTGATCAGCGCCTCCGCGCCTTTTAACCCTGCTTTCCGATAGGTGCAGCTTTGGTCTTCCTCCACCCGCTTGTCTTCCCCCTCCACCCGCCAAACCTTTGCCTGCAGGTCCGCCCGGCCGTCTTCCAGCCCGGCCGCCTCCCATAATGCCGGCGTCATCTGCGCGACTGCCATAAAGACCACTCCGCCGCCCTTGACATGCTCTTTTATCCGGTCTTCCAGCCCCTCATTCATCCGCACATTCCCAACCAAAGCAAGACACCGGTAACTGCTTAACACCTCGCCCCCGGCGTCGCTGGTCAACACGTCAAATATATCCCCGAAAGGACCGGTCACCAGCGTATTGGATTCAAACGACTTGGTCTCCTTGCGCCTTTCTTCCCACGGAAACACAGTGTTGATTATCGCCCGCGTCTGCCATTCGCCAGGCCCGTACGGGACGCAAGATATGGTATGGATCTGGCTATATTCCAGGATACAGCCGTGGTTCTTGTCAAACACCAGGGCGATCGGCGCGTATGGAATCCCCCGCTCATGCCCGGCAGTCACCGTGTCATAAAACCTTTCATATATCCGGCCCAGCGGCGAGAGATATGTCTTCCGATCCTGCAGCGCGAGTGTGCAGGGCGGAATTGAATCCACGGTATCCGCGTCAAAGTTCGCGAAAAAAGCATTCTTATCGCCTTCTTTTCTCGCGACACCTGTTCCCGCCATGTACGATGCGTATAACATGCGCTTCATCAACGACCAGGAAGTGCCGCTGTAAGGACCGACGTCATAGGTGCCTCCGGATCTGGTGGAGTTCAGCCGCCGTTCATCCGGCCGCACAAATAAATAACGGGTCTCCGCATCGCCCACCACTCCCCCGCCCCAACTCGCAATATACACCACCCAGGGCACGTCATATTGCCGGCTGGCGCCGCGCGAAAACGCCAGCTGCATAGGCGTGCAACGCTCGTTGCCGCCGATTTCCTCCCCGGTTATGCTCACACCCATCCGGCATTCCCAGTGATTCATAAACGTGGCCTGGCCGGCATAGACGGGAATGCCGGCCGCCTGCAGTCCGCCCCACGTGTTTTTAAAATGCAATTCAAAGAGATGAAAGGCCTCGTCCCGGTTCCGCACCAGTGGAATCTTGTATTCTTCGCATACCGTTTTCACCCCTTCCACCCCCCTGTTGCCAAGGAACGGATGACTATACCACTCAAGCGCGTAAACCCCGAGAAATCGTTTCCCGAAATCCCGCTTGATCCGCATCAGCGCATTGGTATCCATGGTCTTCGGACGTCCGTATATGATGATCGGATTATCCCTTTGGCTCAATACTTCTTTATAATACGTGCCGTCCGGGTCTCTCATCGCGCCATAGGACACGCGTAAAACCCCCTGTTTCCAGCAGGGCACTTCCCCGAAAAGCCGCGTTTCATTCCCGACCCGGACCTCTTGATTCTGGATTTCCAACGGACTCTCAATGTAAAAATCGCGCGCTCCAACCGGACGCGCCGCCCAGCGCTCCGGAATCTTGAATTTATCGGCGTTATCCAGATTACATATAGGGGCGCCATCGGCGCAAGACTCCGCCAAAATAAAACAGGAAATCAATGCCAAAAAACCAATGCTCAACCGCATAACCCGCGCAACCGCCGGTTTCAGCACATTGCCGTCTTCTCTTGATTCCATATCCGCCCTCCTCCTTAAAAAAAGCGCTGTTCTTTCATTATATTCCGCCCGCCGATGCGGTTGTGCCTGAATTTACATTATCTTTCGCCGATATCAACCATATTTTTACGCCGAAACCGGGATGGGGCCGGAACAAATCATGATCATGCTTCTCGTCAACAAATAATACTTTTTGTCAATTGCCTTTTTCCCGGGCTTCTTTAATAATTTTTCACATAGCGCGGATTGCGCACGTTGCCATGCAGAAATCAAGGCCGCTCAAGAATAACATCACGGGAAGGAGCAAAAACATGTTAAAGCCATTGTCGGTTCAATTGTATTCCTTGCGGGAAGCCGCTCAAAAGAATTTTGTTTCCGTGCTCAAAAAAGTCGCCCGAATCGGTTACAAAGGGGTGGAGCCCGCCGGGTTCTGGAACCTGCGCCCCGGGGAATTCAAGAAGATCATCGCCGATCTGGGGCTGGAACTGTATTCCTCCCACTCCCCCTGGGCCAATGAGCGCAATCTCGGCGAAGTGATGGAAATCGCCGACATCCTCGGCCTTGACAAGATTGTCTGCGGCTACGGCCCGGATCAATTCAAGGACATGGACGCGATCAAACGCACCGCCGAGACCACCAACACGATGCAGACCATCCTCGCCAAAAACAATTTTACCCTCTTCCAGCATAATCATGCTTTTGAATTTCAACGCCTGAATGGCAGGCTCAAATACCAGATCTACGCCGAGCTTTGCCCGAAGGTTAAATTTGAAATTGACTCTTTCTGGTCCACCAATTTGGGCAAAGAGGATGCCGTGGAAATACTGAAAATATTTGCGAAGCGCACCATCCTGATCCACGTCAAGGACGGAATCCTGAAACAGCCCCGGCGGAAGTTCAAAGTTACCCGGGGCATCCTGGACCGCAAACTGGACCTGTGTCCGCTCGGCAGCGGCCAGCTGGATATCAAAGCGCTGATCGCCAACCTGCCGGAACAGGTCAACAGCATCGTCGTGGAGCTGGACTACTGCAACATGGATATGTTCCGGGCCATTGAAATGAGCTATAAATACATGACGCAAAACGGACTGGCCGCGGGCAATAAATGAAGCACCCCGCGGCGGTTTCCGCCGCCGACGCAATCCGCGAACAACAAGGATTATTGAAATGAAAAAGTCAAAAATCGGCATTATTGGCTGCGGCATGATCAGCGACACCTATTTCAAGGCTGCGCAGACTTTTGAAATCCTTGAAACGGTTGCCTGCGCCGACCAACTGCCGGCGCGCGCCAAAGCCAAGAGCGAGCTCTATAACCTGCGGAGCATGACCACGGCCGAACTGCTCGCGGCGCCCGGGATTGAGATCGTCATTAACCTGACTCCTCCCAAGGCCCACTATGAAATCACTATGGCCGCGCTCAACGCCGGAAAGCACTGCTATTCGGAAAAGCCGCTGGGCGTCAGTTTTGAAGAGGCATGCCAAATCACTAAAACGGCAAACGCAAAAGGACTCATGGTCGGCTGCGCGCCGGACACCTTTCTCGGCGGCGGACAGCAAACCGCCCGCAAGATGCTTGATGACGGCTGGATTGGCAAACCCATTGCCGGAACCGCCATTGTCATGGGCCGGGGGCCTGAAAAATGGCCGCAGGCGCCTTTCTTCTACGATATTGGCGCCGGACCGATGCTGGACCTGGGGCCCTACTATATCACCGCGCTGGTCAACCTGCTGGGACCGGCGGCAAGCGTTACGGCCGTAACCTGCAAGGGAACTGAAACCCGCCGCGGCGGTCCGGATACGGTTCCCCGCACCTATCCGGTGAACGTTACGACGCACCTGAGCGGCATGGTTGAGTTCCATTGCGGCGCAATCATAACGGTTATCACCAGCTTTGAAGTTCACAAACACAGCCACTGGCCAATTGAGCTTTACGGTTCCGAAGGCACCCTGCAGGTTCCGAATCCAAACACCTTCGGCGGCCCCGTGCGAATCTTTCGCAATGGATATCATGATTTTGAATGCGCGCCGCTTGCGCACATTTACGCTGAAAACTCCCGCAGCATCGGCGCGGCCGACATGGTTTATGCCCTGCAAAGCGGCCGCAAGCACCGCGCAAACGCCGAACTCGCCAGCCATGTTCTGGAAATTATGCTCGCTTTTGACGAATCCAGCAAACTGGGCAGGAAAGTAAAAATGACCACCACCTGCACGCGGCCAGTCCCGCTCCCCCTGGGATTGGAACATGGCATGCTTGACGAGTAAAAAACCCGCGCGCCGCCCTGTCTTGCGTTCAATTCATTCGTTTGCCGCCCCTGAATATCCGCCCCGGATTGGGCCCGCCAAAGACAGCAACTTTTGAGCGGCGCGGTAGCCGCATCCCCATGCGGCGATTCCGGATAATAAAATATACATCGCCGAACAGGGGTTCGGCTCCTGCCTGCCACGGCGCGCAATCGCCGAACAGAAGTTCGGCGCCCACCCCGATTTTGTGCTTTTTTGCGGCAAGATTTTCCGCCGTAGGCGGATCCGCCTCCGGCGGAAAATTCCTATGCCTTGACATAATTGAACAAAACCATTATTTGTTGCCGTTAAGCCGCGAATTTTACACGGGATGGCAACGAGCATGGATATTATTCTCAAACGGGTGTTTTATTATAAAGCGCCGCATCATAAGCGCATCACGCCGGTAAAGATTCCGGTAAAGCATGAGTACATTGAACTGCTGACTGACGGGGAAGTGTATTTTGGCGAAGGCGCCGGCCGCGCGGCACACGGATGCGGCCATATGTTCTGGCATATTCCCGGCGACTTCTCGGTCTATGACAACAACCCGGAGTTTCCTTACCAATGCCTGGCGCTGCTTTTCAAAACCGGCAATACCGGGCAGCGGCATACGGCAAGATGTTCATATTGGTCCGACAATTACGAAGTAAGGAAATTCGCCTTCACCATACTCAGGGCTTTTCTCGGAAAAACCGTCCCGCACAAACTGTTGGGCATTTATGCCTATTCCCGCCTCCGGTGGGAGGCCTTGTCCAGCCATGAAACGGAAACGGACAACCGGCTGCCTCCCGCCCTGAACAAAGCCCTGGAATATATCAGAAACAACTATCACGCGGCCATCTCCGTGGCGGAGGTCGCGGAATATTCAGGCGTAAGCGAAGCGCATCTCTTCCTGCTGTTCAAAAAACATCTGGCAAACAGTCCGCACGCTTATTTGAATGCGTTCCGCCTGACCGAAAGCAAGCAGCTGCTGGTAAAGGGGAGCGGCAATATCAAGGAAATCAGTTATCAATGCGGATTTGAAAACGTTGAGAGTTTCTATCGCTTCTTTAAAAAGCACACCGGCCAAACCCCCGGCCAGTACAAAAAGAAAGCTTCAACAATCAATTTTTAGCCGCCGGCGCGGAACGGGATCAAAACAAGACGGCCGCAACCGGCAAAAAGGAAAGAAGGCAGAACATATCCGCCTGGCGGCATGGCCGCTCTAAAATCTATTCGCCGTTTTCGCCGGAAATCCTGGCGGCGCATACGCCCCTTTTGGAGGCGGCGATAAAATCGCATATTTCGCGCGCGTACGGAGATTGTTCCTCCCGCCGGATTTTCTCAACCGCCTGGGAAACATTAAGGCCCGAGCGGAAAAGAACCGCAAAAACGCGCTTGATAATCAGGCGGTCGGGGGCGGAAATGCCGGCCCGGCGCAGACCGACCACGTTGATCCCGGCCAGCGCGTTCAAATGCACGCTGGCCGCGGTGCAGAACGGCGGCACGTCCTGGCTGAGGCCGCTGTTGCCCCCCAGCATGGCCAGACGGCCAATCCGCACGAACTGATGAATGACGCAGTTCCCGCTGATGAATGCGCGTTCGCCGACTTCAACATAACCGGCCAGAAGGGCTCCGTTTGCCAAAACGACGTTATCGCCAAGCCGCACATTGTGCGCCAGATGCGAGTTGGCCATCAGGTAACAATTTTCTCCGACCGCGGTGGTCGTTTCGGCCTTTGTGCCGCGGTGGATGGTAACGCCTTCGCGAATGGTTGTTCCCGCTCCGACCCGGACATAACTCACAACGTCTTGATAAACAAGATCCTGGGGCAGGTCGCCGAGAACCGCATGGGCATGCACGACGCAGTTTCCGCCAAGCGAAACATGTTTATGAACAACAACGTGCGGGCCGATTTTAACCCCGTCGGCAATCTGCGTCTGCTCGTCAATGACCGCGTAAGGGCCGATGACAACGTTTTCGCCTATTTCGGAGTTTTTATGCACTACGGCGGTCTGATGAATTTGGGTCATACACTATCCCTTTCCGGGCGGCCTTGAGGCAACACAGGGAAGTAATATCGCCAAACAAGACCCGAAAGGCAATAAAAAACACTTCCCGCGGGCAATATCGCCGTGCGGCACGTGCACTTCCCCGCCCCACTCAATGGCGGCCAAACCGGCTTTTTTCACCAGGGCGGCCACTTTCCGGCAGGAAAGTTTGCGGAATGTTACCGAAGTTAATCCGGAAATAAACATGTTAATGCCTGAATATTGCAAGAGAATCGTGCAATATTCGCTTTCACTCAAGCGGGCATTGCCCGCTGGTAAAAAATTATTGTTATATATTCGCGTTTTATTGTCAATTTTTAATTGTTTTTTTGCGTATTTTCCTTATCGTTTCCTTCCGCTTATGAGGAAAAAAACTTTCAGGCAAACCGCGCCCGGCAAAAACGTAAAAAACAATGCCGGCCGCCAATCCGGCCGTGCCCGGCCGCCGGCGGACTCCGGCGCCACCGCCGAAAGCATGGCCGCCAGCCAGCGGGAAATATCGGTCTCCGAATTTTTTCTCAAAAACCGCCACCTGCTGGGTTTTGACAACCCGCGCAAGGCGCTCCTGACCGCCGTCAAGGAAGCGGTTGACAATTCCCTGGACGCCTGCGACGAAGCCGGCATCCTGCCGGAAATCGGCGTTGAAATCCGGCAGACCGCCGCCAAACGTTTCGTGGTATCGGTTACCGACAATGGACCGGGCATCCTGCGCAACCAGATCCCGAAAATATTCGCCAAGCTGCTTTACGGCTCAAAGTTCCACCGCCTGCGCATGTCGCGCGGCCAGCAGGGCATCGGCATCAGCGCCGCCGGAATGTACGGGCAGTTGACCACCGGCAAGCCGACCGTCATAAAGTCCCGGACAAAAAATTCAAAAACCGGCCACCACCTTGAAGTGCAGATTGACACGCGCCAGAACAAGCCGGTCATCCTCAAGGACCAGGAACTGGAATGGACGCCGGAATTCGCCGGCGGCGAAACGGGCGGGGCGGCAACCGCCAGGCACGGCACCTGCGTGGCCATTGAAATGGAGGCGGCCTACGCGCGCGGCAAACTTTCCGTGGATGAATACCTGAAACAATGCGCCATCGTCAACCCCCACCTTCAACTGCATTACCGCATCAGCGCGGCTGAGCCGGGAAAGGAAAAGGACGTTCCCGGGGAAAAAGGGACGGCGCCGTGGACCACCTTTGCGCGGGCCACGCACAAAACCCCGGTCCAGCCCTTTGAAATCAAGCCGCATCCCCACGGCGTTGAGCTGGGCATGCTTATCCAGATGCTGAAAGACACCCCCCATAAATCCCTCAAGGCCGCCCTGCAGCACGATTTCTCGCGGATCAGCGACCGCGTGGCGAAGGAAATCTGCGAGCGGGCCGGATTAGCCCCTAAGGAGCGGCCGGCCCAGATCGCGCACCGCGAAAGCGAGGCGCTCTTCAAGGCCATCGGCGAAACCAAGTTGATGCGGCCGCCGACCGACTGCCTCTCGCCGATCGGCGAAAAGGAAATAATCGCCGGGCTGGAGAAGGAAATCAAGGCCGATTTCTACACGTCCGTCACGCGCAGTCCGGAGGTCTACCGCGGCAATCCCTTCCAGATTGAGGCGGGAATCGCCTACGCCAAGCCGGACGCCGCCCAGGGACTCGGCGCGGAAGAGCCGGCCCGCGTCCTGCGTTTCGCCAACAAGGTTCCGATGCTTTACATGGGCGGCGCCTGCGCCATCACCAAGGCGGTCTCCGCCATCAATTGGAAAAGCTATCACCTCGCCCAGCCTTCCGGCTCTCTGCCGCTGGGACCGCTGGTGATCATGGTCCATATCGCCAGCGTTTGGGTGCCCTTCACCAGCGAAAGCAAGGAGGCCATCGCGCATTACCCGGAAATCATCCGCGAAATAGTTTTTGCCCTTCAGGAATGCGGCCGGCGGCTGGCGGTCTATTTGAGCCGGCGGCGGCGCCAGGCGGAACTGGAGCGCAAGCGGAATTACATTGAGCTCTACCTGCCCCATCTGGCGCTGGGTCTGAAACAAATCCTGGAATTTGACGACCGGCAGGAAAAAGCCGTGTTGCACAAACTGCAAAAGATGCTGGAAAGGACGCATCTGGAACAATAGCAGAATGACCCTCACAGAAAAGCGAACGCCTTGCGCTTCCCGATTCTCCGGGAGGCCGGGAGAGCAGGCGAGAAATATCCGAAAATCAGAAAGATTCAGCACTTGAGGAAAAACATGGCAAAGACGTCAGACACCGTAAAATTAAACACAGCAAAATACAATATCGTCTCCAAAAAAGACGCCGCCGCTAAAATCACGCGGACGGCCGGCGATATTTACGCGGATATTGTCAAAAAAAACACCCGCCCAAAAATGCGTTTCCCGATCCGCTCCCTGAGCAACGTCAAGTACGACCCGCGCAAGGGCCATTTTGAAATCCTCAACAAAACGGCGACGCGCACGCTCTCCTACAACACGGTCAAAACTTTCGCCCAGTCCATGCGCCTGCTGGCCACCACCAAGAACGACCTGCTGGACAAGAACGACATCGCCGGGAAGCGCGAAATTTATTACAACAGCAAAAGCTGGGGCGAATGCCGGTTCAACGAACAGCCGGAAAGCGACTCGCTGTTGGACGACATGGAAGCCATGCTCGCCGTCAACCGCGAACAACTCGGTTATATTCCCGAGGAGCGCGGCGGCGAAGTTACCGGTCCGCTCACGGTCATTGATGTTGATCCCGGCACGCGGGACGAAATCAGGATCAACTGCGAACGGCTCGGCACCGGCGCATGGAGCATTCCCTCCCAGGTTGAGCACCTGCGTTTTGAGACAAAGGCGAAATTCGTGCTGGTAATTGAGACTGCCTCGCTCTTTCAACGTCTGGTGCACCACCGCTACTATGAAAAGGCGAACTGCATCCTGATTTCAATGAGCGGAGTTCCGACCCGCGCCTGCCGCCGGTTCATCCGCCGCCTCTGCGACGACCGCCGCCTGCCGGTGCTGGCATTCACCGACGGCGACCCGTACGGCTACTGCAACATCTACCGGACGCTCAAGGTCGGCTCGGGCCAGGCCGCGCACATCAACCAGTTCTTCTGCGTGCCGCAGGTCCACTATCTCGGCGTCACCCCGCAGGACATCATTGACTTTGACCTCAAGGACGCCACCCACCCGCTGGAGGAAAACGACATTAAACGCGCCAGGGACGCGCTGAAAAACGATCCCTTCATTAAACACCACAAGGAATGGCAGGCCGCGCTGGAGCAGATGCTTTCCATGGGCGTGCGCATTGAGCAGCAGGCCTTTGCCAAACACGGCCTCAATTACGTGCTGGAAAAATATTTGCCTGTAAAAATCAAAAAAGGCGCCTTTTTGCCGTAGCCGGTCTCCCCCGCCCCCCGCCGCCCGATTTTAGCGCCATTTAAACATGATACACTTTTGCGTAGAAGTTTAAATAAGACCGGCGGATCGCCAGCCGGGAAAGTTTTGGATGGCGGCACTGCCCCTTAGACGGGAATCGCATTGATTTCTACTTGCCTGACGGCCGTTCTTCAGGTACGCTTAAATCAAATAATTGCGCGTTTTCATTTAATTATGAAAAACAGCATAACCCGCCGGGAATTTATCGCGCGCGCCTGCGCCGGCACGGCCGGCATTATCTGCCTGCCGGGCGTCATCCGGGCGCAAGTCCTGCAGCCGGACGCAAAACCGGCGCTTTACGTGATCCACGGCAAGAATATCGCCGGCATGCTGGCCGCCGGCATCGCCAGGATGGGCGGATGGAAATCATTTGTAAAACCGGGGGGGCGCGTTGTGTTGAAAGTAAACGCGGCCTGGGCCAGTTCGCCGGAAGAGGGAGGCAATACCAACCCGGCCTTGGCGGAGGAATGCATCCGGCAGTGCCGCCTGAACGGCGCCCGCGAGGTGCTTCTCCCCGAAAAAACCTGTTCTCCGGCGAAGGAATCATTCCGCCGCAGCGGCCTCGCCGCGGCGGCCGAAAAATCCGGCGGAAAACTTTATGCCCCGGCGCCGCGGGACTTTCGCCGGGTGAAAATATCAAAAGGGGTGTCGCTGAAAGAGATTGAAGCGGTCGGAGAAGTGCTGGACGCCGAATGCCTGATCAACATGCCGGTCGCAAAAAGCCACGGCGGCGCGGGACTGACCATTTCCATGAAAAACTGGATGGGGTCGGTAAATGACCGGGGTTTCTGGCACCGCAACAACCTGCATCAATGCATAGCCGATTGCAGCACCCTGATAAAACCGAAATTGATCATTGTGGATGCCACCCGGATTCTGCTGACCAATGGGCCGCGGGGGCCGGGCAAGCTGGCTTATCCGGACCAGATTATTTTCGGAACGGATCCCGTGGCCGTGGACGCCTACGCGGCCACGCTTTTTAAAAAAGAACCGTTTTCCATCCGCCATATAAAAATCGCCCACGAAATGGGCATAGGCTGCGGCGACCTGAGCCAGGTCAGGATTGAACACGGCAACGTTTGAATCAATAAATGCGGACATATTTACGATTAAGCATGCGAAGCCTGGCGCTGGCCGGGGTTGCGTTGCCTTTTCTTCCTTTCGCGCAATGGCCGACAATCATGGCCGGCATTTCCGCCATCAGCCCTTTTGTGTCATTGAGTGCGGCCATGGGAAGCCGTCATCCGGCATGGCTGGGGCTGCTGGGCCTGCCGCTTGTCATTCTTGCCATTTTCAAGCGCCGCTGGTTCTGCTGGCACCTGTGCCCCACCGGGTTCATCCTGGAACTTGCCGCTTTCCGCCGGCGGGCCGGGCAACAACCGCCGGCCGGCTGTCCGCATATCGGCAAATGGCTGCTCATAACCGGCATCGGCATGGCCGCGGCCGGTTATCCCCTGCTGACAATCCTGGATCCCCTGCAAATATTGAGCGGTTTTTTCAACGCCCTGCGATGGAAACCCAACGAATGGAAAGTTTTCGCCGCGGCGATTCCATTTCTCGCCCTGCTTATCCTCAATTTCCTCCGGCCGAACGTGTGGTGCCGCTGGCTGTGTCCGCTCGGGGCGGCCCAGCAATTCCTCGGCACAGCCGGGAGCACCTTATATCATCATTTGGATTGCTGCCGCCCCGCTTCGCAAGCCTGCGGAAAAACCAATTCTTCCGGACTGGCCGAAGATATTGCGCAAACAAATGAAATTAAGCCCGCGCCCCCCGCAAAAGGCATCCAGCGCCGCGTTTTCCTGATGACCTGCCTGGGCGGAATCGCGGGCTGGGCTTTTACCGCCAGGAAAACGAGGGCGGCGGTTGTCCGTCCGCCGGGCGCCGTGCGCGAAGATATTTTCACCGGCCTCTGCGCGCGCTGCGGCAATTGCATAAACGTCTGCCCCGAAAACATCATTGTCCCGGATTTCGGCGCAAGCGGCCTGCGCGGGCTGCTGACGCCTGTTTTAAAATACGATCGCGGGCATTATTGCAACGAATGGTGCGCGAAATGCCTGCGGGCGTGTCCGACATCCGCCATCCGCCGTTTTTCGCCCGAGCAGAAACGTCTGCTTGCAATCGGCACGGCGCATATTGACAAATCATTGTGCCTGGCCTGGAACGACCGGCAGGACTGTATGGTCTGCCAGGAATTCTGCCCCTACCAGGCCGTCTCCATTGTTAAACACGAGGGGGTGAACTGTCCGGAGGTAAGAGAGGAAATATGCCGCGGATGCGGCGCCTGCGAGAGCCAATGCCCGGCCCTGCCCGCGCGGGCCATCATTGTCCGGGGCAAACGCGAACAATCGCCCGTGAAAATCAACCAAAACTTTTGAGGATCAGCAACCGAAAGGACAAAGCATGACGGACACAACTGATAATGCCGTCGCCCTACGAGGATATCCGCGCAATCCCCACCCCCATCTTTGCGGACAGGAACGGAGTGATTCAGACCGTGCTTCAGGGCTACCACGATTATGAGGCGCTCAACGCCGCGGCCCCTGGCCGAGGATTTCAAGGGCGCCATTGAAGAGAATTGAAACCGAAAACAGGCCGGGCGGCCCCGCCCGAATCACGGCTTAATTTCAGGGATCGCGCGCCTTTCACGGCGGATTACCCCCATGTCCTGGAGGAGAGCGTTTAATTCCGGCAGGCGGGCGTTCAGATATTCCAGCAGAATTTTGTCTTTCCTGGCTTTCCACCCGTAGCGGACCAGTTCGGCGTAAGCGGTCGCGGGAAGCTGTTTTTCAACCAGAAGACGGTAGGCGGCCATCACCCCGCCGGTACGCTGGACGCCGGCGGCGCAATGCACCAGTACCGGCTTGCCTTCTTTCCGGCTTTGCATGATAACGGCAATCGCCTTGGCGTAATTGGTGATATTGCCGGTGCCGTCGCCGCGTAAAGGAAAATTGTGCCGGGTAATGCCGTATTTTTCCGCCGCTTCCGTCTCGGCCAGGCAGACGGGGGCATGCGGATTAAAATCGTCCGTAAGATCAACAATGACTTTTATACCGCGCTTCTGAATGGTTTTATCAGCCAGGCGCGGCGCGATGCGCCCGCTCCGGAAGATTTTCCCTTGCTCCACGATGCCGAAGCGCTTGGGCACAAACTGATATTTCCATATTTCCCAGGCGCCGAAGACAAGGGAAAGGACTAAAACCACGGAAAACGCCGCGGCATGTCTTTTCAGGCGCATTGCTCCGCCGGCTGCACACGAGCGGAATTTTTCGGAAATGGTGTTTATTTCAGACACGATTTTCAGGCCGGCCGCCAACCGTTTTTAAAAATGTTCAATGCTTTCAAATCACCGCGCGCCCGCTTGGTTGTCCTCACGGCAACCTTCCGCCGTCCGGATTGACAATCATCAGGCGGAAAGAATCCGATTTTTTGCCGGAATGATCCGCTCTTTTCACCCGGCAGGGATACCCCCGCAGGTTATGGAGCACAAACCGCAATTTATCAACCGGGACAATAATTCCCGCCCGCTCTTTTCCGTTTAAAAAATTTTCCAGGGAGGCCGTGTTTGTGGCTGAAACAACCGCGAGACGCGAATCAAGATAAAACATGAAGGCGCCGATGTCCCGTTCCGAGTCGGAGGCAAAGGCGATCCGCCGGGCATCCTTGATTTCCCCCCGGACCATGCGGGTAAAAGGCACATAAGTCCGGTAATAATCAACGGCGGGGACAAACACGGCCCCGCCCACCAGGCCGATGATGGCCGCCAGCACGGGGGCGGTCAGAAGCGCCGACCGCCGCCGGCCTTCCCGGAATGCCGCCCGGAGGCGGTTGCCCAGGAAAAGACCGGCCAAGACCGCGAGCAGGGCGCTTGTTATACAAACCGCGTTTGCCCCCGTGCACGGCGTCCGTACCGGTTTTATTCCCAGGGAAAAGGACAGCAAATAGGCAACCGGCGCGGCAATGACGGCTATCCACATTGTTATGAACGTCATCCTGATCAAACCGCGTTCAAGCCGGTCAAACCATTCCGCCGGAGAGGGCCGCGCGGCGGCGGCCGCGGCAGGCCATTTCATGGCCGCGTCTTCCAGCCAGACGGCGGTCATTAAAAATATCATCGGGAAAAGCGGCAGGGCATAACAGGCCGCCTTGGCGGATGAAACATGCAGCAAAAACGCGCTGGCCAGCAGGCTCGTTTTTAAAAAAACAGCCAGGCTGTCCCGGACAGGACTTTCCCGCCGGAACCAGTGGTAAAGCGCGGGTATCACCAGCAAAGTCCATGGTAAAAGGCGCACGGGCAGGCTCAGGAGATAAAAATAAACCGGCTCCTTGTGCACCTGGTACGGATCCAGCGGCAGAGCCGGATCGTTAAAATAGAGGAAACGTCCGAATTGATTGTCCCAGAAAACCGTCTGCAGGTAAGGATAGCCGCCCGTTTTCCAGAGCGCAAAGACCCAGGGCGAGAGAACAAGCGCAAACACCGGAAGAAACGCAAGCGCAAGCAGCAGGGCAAACCGGAATTTTTTACGGATAAACAGCCAGGCCATGACCGAAAGCCAGACCATGCCGGGACCGATCAGCCCCTTGGCATAAAACGAAAAAGCCGAAACAAAGAGAAAGAGCAGGCAGCGGCCGAAAAACCATTTTTCCGCCGCCTGCGCGCGCCAAAAAACCCAGAGCGAAAAAACGAACATGAACGTGAGCGCGGAATCGGTCAGGACAATGCGCGCGTATTCAAAAAACAGGGCCGAGGTGGCGCACATGAAAGCGGCGGCAAATCCGGCCCCCTCCCGCCCCATGGAACGCGCCCAGGCCAGCACAACCAGCAGTGTCCCAAACGCGTAAACGGCCGCGGGCAAACGCACCAGCCCCTCGTTGACGGCGCCGAACAGGCGGCAGAAAACAACTCCGGTCCAGTGCAGGAGCGGCGGCTTTTCAAGATAACAAGTTCCGTTAAAAACCGGCGCGACCCAGGTGCCGGTGCGCACCATTTCGCTGATCATGGCGCCTTCGCGCGTGTCGTTCCCGGACCAGAGCGAATGGTCAAAAAGACCGAACGCGCAGACCAACGCGAGCAGAATAAGCATCTTGACGCGCAAACTCATTATTTTATACCGTAATGCCGGATTTCATCAAGCGCTTTTCTTGCCTTACCCGGCGTCCTGTTCCCGGCACTATATCCCATGCTCAGCATAATATCAATCCTGCTGTTTCCGGGCAAACCGAGCGTTTTTTTTACGGCGCGTTCATCAAACCAGCCCAGCAGGCAGGCGCCCACCCCCTCCGCTTCCGCCGCCAGCGAAAGAAAAGCGCAGGCAATGCCGATATCAATCAGGCTGTATTGCACACCGCGGAATTTCCCGGCGAGCGCGGCCATGAATTTTGAGCGTTCCGTCACAACCGCAATCAAGACCGGGGCCCGCGCCGCAAAATCGTTCATGGCATAGACCCCGGAAAAAGCCGCCTGCGCCAGTTTGGCACGCAGGGGTTCCCGGTCCGCGATTACAAAAGACCAGGGCTGGCTGTTGCAGGCCGAGGGCGCCAGCCGGGCCGCCTCAAGGCATTTATCAATCTTTTCCCTGGGCACGGGCCGGTTTTGATACGTGCGCACGCTTTTTCTTTCATTGATCAGAGCCATAAGCGCCTGTTGCATTTCTTTATCCTTTCCCGGTGGACTTTTTCCATTTAGCTTGCATAATGAATACGGTTGCATATTAACGTATATTCAATCGGGGGAAAACATGAAAACACGCAAACTCGGCGCAACCGGAATTGACCTGACCGTGATCGGTCTGGGAACCTGGGCGCACGGCGGCGGGAAATGGGCCTTCGGCTGGGGGAAACAGGATGACAACGAATCCATCGCCGCCATCAGGGCCGCCCTGGAAACGGGCATAAACTGGATTGACACCGCCGCCGTCTACGGCCTGGGACACGCCGAGGAAGTGCTGGGCCGCGCCCTGAAAGAGCTCAAACAAAAGCCGTTTGTCGCAACAAAATGCGGCCGGACATGGGACAGTTCCGGACAGGTCGGCAACAACCTCCGCGCCAAAAGCGTGCGCGCGGAATGCGAGGCGAGTTTGCGCCGCCTGCAACTGGACACGATTGATCTCTACCAGATTCACTGGAATGACCCCGACGAACAAATTGAAGAAGGATGGGAAACCATCGCCGCGCTTATCAGGGAGGGCAAAGTGCGTTACGGCGGCGTCTCAAATTTCTCCGAGGAACAGATCAGACGCATCCTGCCGATCCATCCGGTCGCCTCGCTCCAGCCCCCCTACTCCATGCTGAAAAGAAACGTTGAAGACGGCCTGCTGGAGTTTTGCGCTGCAAACGGCATCGGCGTCATCTGTTACAGCCCCCTCCAGAAAGGCCTGCTGACCGGCAAAATCACGGCGGAATACATCGCCGGGCTCGGCGAGGATGACCACCGCCGGCGCGACCCCATGTTCAACGGGCCCGCCTTTTCGCGCATTGCTTCAAAAGTTGAGGCGCTGAAAAAAACAGCCGCCGGGAACAAAATCACCCCGGCCCAGCTGGCCATCGCCTGGATTCTGCGCCGGCCGGAAGTAACCGCGGCCATCTCCGGCGCGCGCCGCCCGGAACAAATCCGGCAGGTTGCGCCGGCCGCCGAAATCAATCTATCCGCGGATACCCTGTCCGAAATAGAAAAAATTCTGGCCAAATAAATCTTAAAGCGGTAAAGTGTTTAAGATACATGTGTGAAACAGCAACAAAAAAATCACGGAGATAAAAATGGCCGTTACACCGTCTGACCGCAAATACACCAAAACGCACGAATGGACGCAGGTTGAGGGCGACCTGCTCAAAACCGGCATAACCGATTTCGCCCAGCACCAGCTTTCCGACATCACCTATGTGGAACTGCCGGCGGCCAACCGGCATATTTCAGCCGGCGAGGAAATGGCCGTGGTGGAATCAATAAAGGCGGCGGCCGACGTCTACATGCCGGTCGCCGGCACCATTGTGGAAGTCAATGAAAACCTGGCCGACAAGCCGGATGCGATCAACGCCGACCCCTACGGCGAGGGCTGGCTGGTCAAAATCAAGCCCGACGACCCGCAGGACGCTGAAAAACTGCTGGCAGCTTCCGAGTATGAAAAACAGCTGACCGAATAATTTAGACCGTTCCATTTAAACATGATACACTTTTGCGTAGAAGTTTAAATAAAACCGGCGGATCGCCAGCCGGGAAAGTTTTGGATGGCGGCACTGCCGCCTTAGGCGGGAAACATGATTGCGGTAAAAGTCAGCCAGATTTCGCTTTCCAATATGGGATTTGTTGTTTTCCTGAAGGCAGAAGGCAACAACCGCACCCTGCCGATTTTCATCGGCGCGGCCGAGGCCCAGGCCATCGCCTTCGTGCTGGAAAACATCCGGCCGCCGCGGCCTTTAACCCACGATCTCCTGAAAGACCTGATGGATAATCTTGAATGCCGCATGAAGCGGATTGAAATCTGCGACCTGCGGGACAACACTTTTTACGCAAAACTGTTCCTGGAGTGGAACGGCATGGAAATAGAGCTTGATTCGCGCCCGAGCGACGCCATCGCGCTGGCCCTGCGTTTTTCGGCGCCGATTTTTGCGGCCGAAGCGGTCATGGAAAACGCCGGGGTAATCCTCAAGGAAAACGAAGATTCCGTCCTGCAGAAAGACGGGGAACTCCAGCAGAAAATATCTCCGGTTGAAAAACTGAAACAGCGGCTCGCCAAGGCCGTGGCCGAGGAGCGTTACGAGGACGCCGCCAAGCTGCGCGACGAACTGAAACAACTCACCAGCTCAAATTAGGGGCAGGATTCCATCCGAAACGGAACAAGCGCGCAAGCAACGCGCCGCAAATCGTTTTTGCCCCGCGCCCCTCGCTTTTATTTTACGGCGGGCGAGTTGGAAGCGGGCATTTGATAATCCGCCGCCGGTTGATTTTCCGGATGCGGCGCAGACTTCCCGGGGAGAATGGCATTCACGGCGTTTTCTCCGAGCGGATAAACTTCCACCGGCTCGCCGGGTTCTGTCCTTTTTCTCTCCTCCTGCTCCTGCCCCCGGACTTTCTCTTGCGACGGGGCAGCCAAATCGCTGGGCGACCAGCCCTGGACCCAGAGGTTGGAAATGCCTTTCAGGTTGGCGTGCCGCCGGGCCGTCTCCGCGTAAGCCTCGGCGGGCGTGTCAAGCACGTACGGCGTAAGCATCACCATAAGCTCGGTGCGCTTCAATTCGTCACTGTCGCTGCGGAAAAGCAGCCCCAGCAGGGGGATATCGCCCAGGAAGGGGATTTTTGTCCTGGCTTTGGTGTTTTGCTCATTCACGATTCCGCCGATGATAACCGTCCGGCCGTCATTGACCGAAATGGAAGCGGTAAAATCGCGGGTGGTGATGATCGGGACCGGATTGCCGTCAATCGTTACGTTGCCGGGCGTGTTGTCAACTTTCTGCTTCACGTCCATAATCACAAAACCGTTCTTGTTGATATGGGGGGTAACCTCCAGGTCAATACCGATATCAACGTACTGGTAGGTGGATTGCTGGGTGGCGCTGGAAATGCTGGTGCCGGTCACCACCGGCCTTTTCTCGCCGACCAGGATTTTAGCCTCGGTATTGTCCGTGGTTAAAATGACCGGCGTGGCAAGGATTTTGGCGTCATCGGTCGTGGCCAGCATGTTGAGGACCGCGTCAATATTATAGTCAAAGAAAGTGAAATAATACGTCAGCCCGGAGCCGGCGCTGGTGGTGTTGTCGGCGATTGTATTGATGCCCGCGCCGTCTTTGATGGCGCCGTCCGCGCCGACGCGTCCGGCGCCGGAAAAACCGAGGAATGCGCGCCGGCCGCCGCCCTGCTTTTCATTGTAGGCGATCATTGAACGCTGCAGCCAGTCAATTCCCATTTTAAACTTGTCGGTCAGGGACACCTCAATAATCACCACTTCAATCAGCACCTGGGAAAGCATGATGTCAACCTTGGCGACGACCTCCTCAATGATTTCCAGGTCCGCCTTGCAGGCCATGATGAGCAGGGCGTTGATCCGGCTGTCGGCAATAATTTTCACATCGGAAGAAAGTTTTCCGCTGATCTGATTTTCACCGGCATCGGTTGTTTCGCCTTCTTTCCGCCCTTCCTGTTTCGGCTGTTCTGCGGGCCGCTCCGGAACCGGCAGCAAGGGCGGGGTCTGCGCCGACTTTGAGCTGGAGGATGCGGCCGTAATAAACGTGTTCAGGAGCGAAACGACCTCCTTGGCATCCGCATACTCAAGCGTAAGAACCTTGATGGTAACATCCGGTTCAATCTTCTGGTCCAGGGCTTTAATGATATTTTCTATGAAGCGGAACTGTTCCACGCGGGTGATGACAATGAGCGAATTTATGCGGTCGTCCGCCACCATTTTCACCTTGCTCTGGATCAAACTGCGGTCAAAGGCGGTTCCGGTAGTTTCGGAATCCATGGCGGCCTGGGCGGGCTGCGCCGGGGGGCCGGCTCGCACCGGCTGGAAGGGCATGCGCGCGGTGGCCAATTGCCGGGTGATGAGGGCGCTTTTGGTGTCCTTCGTCTGAACATCGGCGATAATTGACTCTATTTTGCTCTGGATCTCCGAAGCTTTCGCGTATTTTATCTGGAAAATGCGCATGTCCTCGCGGCTTTCAATCGGCTGGTCTATGATTTCAAATATTTCCAAGATGCGCTTGAGATTGTTGGCGGTCTCGGTGATCAGGATGCAATTGACCCTTTCCATCGGAATGACTTTGGCGTAGGGATGGAGGAAAGACTGAATGGCGTTCTGCGCCTCGGCAATGTCAAGGTGCTTTAATTCCACAATCCGGCTCACGAGATGGTCGGCCGTGGCAATATCCTTTTCAAGCGGCCCGGTGCCTGTTTTCATGCCATGCTGGCGGGCCGTCTCAATCTTGACGACTTTTAAAAACTTGTCGCCCATCGGCACCAGGGCAATGCCGTTCATGGCCAGCACTCCTTCAATGGCCAGCAGGGCCTCGCGTTTCGGCAGGCGTTTCGGACATTTGAGCGTAATCTTTACGGTGGGAACATCGGGGGATTTCATCAGGGCCAGGCCGGTCCAGTCGCTGTATTGCTTGATGACCTCGTCCGAATCAATGTTTTCATATTTCAAGCCGACCGGCAGGTCGGTCTGAACCGTGTCCGGCGTACGGGGCATAATCGGCGGCAACTCCGGGGCGGGGACTGCCACGCCGGCTTTTCCCGGCACCGCCGTCGCCACCTCCTCCTCCTCCTCCTCCTCCTCGGCAACAATTTGAGCGCGGCAAATCAATGGCAGAACGGCCAAAATCAACATCAAAACGGCAAACAGCCGGGCGGCCGCAGGCAGGCTTCGGCCGGGACGGAACAGGTTTTTCCGCCGCGGCCACGCGGTTTGGGCGGCCCGGCCCTTTGGATTGCGGTCTTCAGCCCGCTTTAAAAGCTTAAGAAGGCAATTGATTGCGCGCCAAATTTCAGGGTTACAAATCATTCCGCCCATCTCTTGTTTTACTCTTTTAAACTTCTACGCAAAAGTGTATCATGTTTAACTGGAACAGTCTAATTGTTTTTCCGCGGAATCTCTTCCTTTTTCTGCTGCGCGGATGGCGCGCCCGTTCTGGTGTAAAGGCCGACAAAGGCAAAATTACCCTTCAATCTGTTCTTGCCGCCGCCCACGAGCGATATGTTCAGATCGTCAACATCCATGGTGGTTTTCTGCTGTCCAAGCGCGTACAGAAAACGCACCAGATCGCCCAGTTCCGCCTCCCAGGTGCAATTAATCGTCAAACTGTAAAGGATGTCGTGTCTTTTTTCCTTCTGAGGCACGCGCTGTGAAAGAGTGACGTTGTTTTCCTTGACAATATTTTCAAGGATTTTCAGATAATCGGCGGTAACATCCTGATCCGGCGGGTATTTGGTCAGCTTCTGCGCCACATCCCGCAAGCGCTTGTTCCACTCCGCCTTCTGCGCCACAAGATGTTCCGCCACCTCAATCCGGCGCGCGACCGTTCCGGAACGGCCGTTCAATTCCCTCCAGATTTTCACCTTCGGCCCGCAGATCCAGAGCGAGACGGCCGTGAGCATCACGAAACCGGCCAACCAGCCGAGCAGCATTTCCCTTGATGTTATTTTCACGGTTGCTCCTTCAAGTGAAGCGTCATTTGAAATGTGTTCACGCTGGTGTTTTTGCGCTTGCCGGGCTGGATGCTGCCCATTTCAATCCGGGCGAACATCGGGGATTTATCCAGCGCCTGCTTGTAATCATAAATGGCGTCCACGGCAATCGCCTCGCCGCGGATAGCGACGGTTTTCCCTTTCTTGAATTGAAAAGAAGTCAGCAAAACGCCGTTCGGCAGGTGCTGGCTGATTTCCCGGAGGCATTCCAGCGCGGAATTTTTCCGGTCAAGGTACCGCTCAAAGGCCCTGGTCTGGTTCTGCATCATGCGCACTTCTTCAGCGGGTTGATGCAAGGCGTTCTGTTTTTCCTCAAGTTTCGCCAGGCGGTAATGCTGGTATTGATAGGCGCCGAAAAAACCGGCGAACGCCGCCAGCCAGACCGCCAGAACGCCCACCGTTGAGACGAGCAGTCTCCGCCGCATCCGCTGCGCAATCACGGCGGAACGCCATGTTTCCGGAACTAAATCAATAACCGGCTGTCCGCCGTCCCCGGCGCGGGTCAAGACCGGCGACAGGTTTGTCCCCAGAAACCGCCGCGCCAATCCCTCGCTGAGCGGCGGCAAAGAGTCCAGGGAATTGACTTTGGCTTCGTGCGCCAGTTCTTCGCTGAGGGCCGAGGACAAAACGCCGGTCTCCAGTCCCCGCCCCCACGCCTCCAATCCGACAAGCGGCGCGCCGCCGTATTCCGAATCAAGCGAGAGAACGAGCGCCCCTCCGTCCCGCGCCACCTCGCGGGCAAATTCGGCAAACGGCATATCGCCGGCGGGGCTCACCGCGCGGAAAGCCAGCGGGGCGCCGCCCTGCGCGGCGATCCATACACCGCCCCACGGCTCCAGAACCAGAAACAGGCAGCGCCCGCCGCCGTATGTGCGCACATGCTCCGAAATCAGATGCCACCAGGCCATAACCTGGGCGTCAATCCTCTGCACATCAAGCCCGGCGTTTTTAAAAAGCAAACCTGTTTTTTCAATCAAATCCTTGGTCGCCGCCACAATCAGGACGCGCGTCCCGGACTCGTCCCTGCGCAATATTTCATGCGAAACCACGATCCGGTCGTCCGGAAACGGAGAGGAAGCATCCACCTGGAGCCGGATCATGCTGTTCATTTCCGCCGGATCGGTCGTCGGCAATTCCGCCACGCGCATCAGCATTTTGTCGGGCGTAATGCCCAGCGATACCGCGCCGTTTATTTCGGCGCAGTGCATTTTGAGCCGCCCGCCGCGCCCCTCCCCCTCGGACTGACCGGCGGAATCGCCGGGCAGAGAAACGTTGTTCACCGCCAGTATTTCAACGCCGGATTTTGTCTCGCGCAACGTTGTCCATTCAATAAAGCCGGTCAACCCTTCGCCGGCGGAGGGCAAATCGTCCGCGATCCTCAAGCCGGTTACGGGGTTGCGGCCGGCGGAGGCATTTCTCCGGAAAAGCGCGCGAAAGGCCGGCATTTTTTTCCGCAGGCGGCGCCAGTTTTGCCGGAGCGCTTTTATCATGTCTTTCCTGTTATTCATGCCGCGTTTCGCATTCTGCATTGTGCGTTCCGATTTGTCAACGCGTTATCAGGTCGGCCGAGGCGGAGTCGCCCTCAATCCAGCTCAAAATGGTAAGATTGTTTTCCGCCAGCAGGACGACACAGGCGCACACCCGCTCCACGTCGCCGACCTTGCCGGAGGACTGGATGTAAAAACGCCCCCTGGAGGTGAAGGAAACATAGGGCGCGATAGATTGATCAAGGCCCGGCACGCGCGCCAGGAGGTCGCCTAAATCCTTGAACGGGGTGTCGTCTTCCGTGCCGTATTCGCCGTCCAGCCCGCTCCGCTGGAAAATAATTTCCTCGGCCATGGGCGAATCAACGCCGAGATACGCCATCAACGTGTCGTGGTCAACGGCATTGATGTTGATCGTCCGGTCCTCGGCGTAAGTCGTCAGGAACCGGGCCACGGCCGCGTAAACCGTCTGGGTCGTCTGGGCAATCGGCTTGTCGTTGAAACCCTTGACGAGCGCGAGTTCATCCACCGTGTCGATGGGGGCGTTTTTGGACTTATAGGGCGGAGTCAATGTTTCATAATACTCGGATTCCGCTCCGTTCAGGTGCGTCAACTCGTCCGCATCAACCCAATCCATGAGGCAGTCAATGAGGGCGTCGCGCTCTTCAAAGGGCACGCCGGCGGTTTCAAAAATGGGCTCCCAGAGGACGAAAGTTTCGTCGCGGTTGTTCGCGTTGACAATGCTGTTCAGGTTGATGCGGGCGTTTTCGGGGCGGATGCGGACCGTGACGGCGCCTTCGCCCAGCCGCCGCGATAATTCCGCGCCGCCGCCGTGCGCGAGGGAAACGGTGGCGGCGCGGCGGTCGGAATCCACCCCCTCGGAAATATAACCGGATATTTCCGGATTGGTTACCTCGGGGTCCGCGGTTTCCAGAAGGGCCATGCGCGCCAGCTCAATGCCGGCCCTTGACAGGTATTCGGCCTTCAATTTCTTGCGCCAGGCGGACACAATCCTCGCCTCAATGTGCATATCAAAGGCAAACGCCGCGACAAACATGGAAAGCAACCCTATCACCCAGAGCACGATGATGAGCACCGACCCGCTCTTTTTTGATTCCGGATTTGCAATGTTTTTTTTTACCGCGCGGAGGCCGCCGAGGTAAAACAAATCCAGTTTTTTATTTATTTTCTGAATATTCAATCGCATTTGCTTTCATATCTCCGCGTTCTCTGCGCCTTCCATGAGAAGCGGGCGGAAAAAAAGGCTTTTCCCGGTCAAATCATCGGCGCTATTTTGTTTTTCCCGCGCTCCAGGAAAGCGGCGCCACCGGAATTTCAACCACCCGCCTGATCTCCACGGTCTCCCCGTTTTTTTCCGGCGGCGCCAGATAGAGCACGATTTCAACCGCCAGCGGCAGACGATTTGTGCGTTCCATGCCTTCCCATTCGTCCTCCCATTTCCACCCCTCGTCGTCATCCGGCTCGCGGGCGACGCGGCAATTCATCCCCAGGATTTTTTCGGAAATAAAAAACGGTGCCACCTCTTCGGGGGCAAAATCAACGGCGTTACCGTAAGGCCGCCAGGCGCGCGAGGCCAGCGCCAGACGTCCGTCTTCATCCTCTTCAACCGAAATCCGGACGCGATGCAGGCCGCGCCAGAGCGGATTCTCGTTCCCCAGCAGGGCAATGCCGGTCTTTACCCAGCCGATCGCGTCGCGCGCCTCGGCGCCCTCGCCGTCATCTTCAAGCATAAAACCGTAGTCGCTGGAGGAAGAGACGGCCGCGGCCGCGCCGGTTGCGGAAGTGTTTGTGGCGTTGGTCTGGACGCCGGCGGCCTGATCCTGGGACGGCTGCCGGACCGGAAAAAAGGCCGAGCGCAGGCCGTCCACGACCTGTTCCATGACAAATTCGCCGCGGTTAAGACTGTCGGCCATGCCCTGTCCCCGCTGCCAGGCCTTGGAAATGCTGTAAAAGGTGCTGAAGGTGATCCCGAGCGCTATCACCATCAACGCCATAGCAACCAAAAGTTCTATTAAAGTGAACCCCCCCGCGGCAAGCCGCGGGGGAGTTTCACTCTTCCTCGTTCGGGCAATAGACATAACTGACCAGTTCCTCCCCGGATTCACGGCCGGCTTCCGGCCGGGCGACCCTCGTGACAACCATAAAAAGTTTCTCCACGCCGTCCACGGGACGCAGTTCGCGCGAAAAGACAAAGCCGTCGTATTCCGCGCCTTCCACGATGTTCTTCTGCAATTCATTGGTGCCGCGCAGGGGATGCTCGCTCTCGCCGCGGGCAAGCACGGCGCGCGCGGTCTGATAATTGCGCGAGAGACGCACCACGGCCAGACAGCGGGCCGTGGCTTCAATAAGAATAAAAATGCCGATGCTCAAAATAGCCAGCGCCAGGACGGCTTCCACCAGGGTCATGCCGGTCTGCCGCGCCGGGCGTTTGAAATTTGCAATTTGAAATTTGCAATTTGAAATTTTTTTATTCCTGTCCATATTCGGTTGCCCGCACGCCGGCCAGCGCGTCAACTTTGACCACGACGTAATTTCCGCGCCGGTCAACAATTTTAACCGCAAACGGCCGGCAAACTCCGTTGCGCCTGAATTCAACCGCGCTGACATCCTCATCGGCATTTCCGTTACGGCCCTCAATTTGAACGGAAGCCACCCTGACGTTTTCAATCATGCGGGTAAAACGCGGCAAGGCGGCGTTGGTTGAAATCAGGTCAATCTGGCCGGTCTCCGTATTAAAAGTCAACGTCAAATCGGTCTGCTTCAGCACGGCCATGCTGCGCGCGTAACGGGCTACGGACACAAAAGTGCGCGCCGCCGTTTTCAGGCGCTGGCCCCGGATGGAACTCACCAGGGCGGGCATGGTTACACCGAGGGCGATGCCGATAATCACGACAACCAGCAAAAGTTCAATCATTGTGAAGCCGCGCGGAAAGGCAGAAGGCAGAAGGCAGAACGCAGAAGGCTTTCCGCCCGGGGCGGAACAATATTCTTTATTTTTCATCCTGCATTCTTAATTCTGCATTTCTTCAATTGGTAATATCGTCCCCGCCGCCGTCGGCTCCGTTCGGACCGTAGGACTTGATTTCATAACCGTTGTCCCGCGGCGTATAGACAAACGCCTTGCCCCACGGATCAAGAGGGATTTCATCTTTTTTAAGGTAAGGCCCTTTCCAGTTCAGTTCCGCCCCCTTGGTAAGAAGGGACTGCAGGCTGGCCGGATAAACGCCGTTGTCAACCTCATACATGTCCAGCGCCAGGCTGATATTCTCAATACTGGCCTTGGCGGCCGCAATCTGGGCCTCCTTGCCGCGGCCCGTCATGCGCGGCAAAACCACGGCGGCCAGGATGCCGATAATGACCACCACCAGCAGAACTTCAATCAGGGTGAAACCGGAATCCCGCCCGGCAACATGCTTTTCATTGTGACGCCGTTTTTTTATCATCGCTGTATTTCCCATCTTATTTGATTTTTAGGTTATTTTACCGCAGACGCGGAGGGCGCCGAGGTAAAACAAAATTTTTTCATCTTTTTCTGAAATTTTAAACCAACCGGACTCCCTGTCTCTGCCTCCTCCACACGTCCAACGAAGCGGGCGGCGAACATTTATTCACCGCTTATGCGTTCAACCCGTTGGTCACTTCAAAGACCGCCAGCAGGATGCTGATGGCCACGAAGCCGACCACAAAGGCCATCAAAACAATCAGCACCGGCTCCAGCACCGTGGTGAAAATTTTTATGCTCCGGTCAAGGTTGTTTTCATACCGGCGGGCGATGTGGGTCAGGGCGCCGTTCATGTCGCCGGTCTCCTCGCCGATCGCCAGCATGTCGGTCAGCATCTGCGGGAAAACCCGGCCGGCCGCGAGCGGCCCCGAAATGGTGGTGCCGTCGGTAACCCGGTCGCGGGCATTGCGGATTTCGGCGGCAATGACCGAATTCTGCACGGTTTTCTCGCCGATTGACAGCGCGTCCAGCACCGGCACGCCGTTGCCGATAAGCATGCCGAGCGTGCGCGCAAACTGGCTGAACGCATTGGCCGTGGTGATATCCCTGATCAACGGGGTTTTCAAATACAACCCGTCCCACATCCTCCTCCCGCTTTCCGTGCGCAGGTAGCGCTTGAAAATAACGGCCAGGATGACAACCAGAATGAGCAGCAGCCAGCCGTATTTGATCATCAATGTGCTGACACCGATCAGGATGCGGGTCGGCAGGGGCAACGTGCTGCCCAGGTCGCGGAAGATCATGGAAAATCTCGGGATCACAAACACCATGCTGAAGATCAGGGTGGCGATGCCGACCGTGATCACTATGCCGGGATAGACCAGCGCCATGACAACCTTTTCCTTAACCTCCTGCAAACGCTCATAATGGCGCACAATTCTCTGCATGACTTCCGCCAGATTACCGCCTGCTTCGCCGGCGCGGATAAGACTGCAATAAAGCGAAGGAAAGCTTTCCGGAAATTTTTCACAGGCCTGGGAAAGACTCGTGCCGCGGATGATGTCGTCCCGGAGCGATTTAATAATTTTATCGCAGGATTGTCCGGTGCGGCGATGGGACAAGGTATTGAGCGCATTGCCGAGTTTCATGCCGGAGGCCAGCAAATCGCTCAATTCCGTGGTAAAGACGAGCATCTCCCGCGCGGCCATGCGCTCCCGGCGGCGGCGCCACAACAAACGGCTCCGCCAGCCGGCGGAAGCCTGTTCCCGGTCGGCCGCGTCTTTTTCTTCAACGGTGACCGGCACCTGTCCCTGGCGCTCAATCTGCAGCAGGGCCGCGCGGCGGTCGGCCGCCTCAATCACCCCTTCAACTTTTTCGCCGGACCGCGTCCGCGCAATATACATAAAGGCAGGCATGCTATCCTTTCAGTAGAATTCGGCGGACAATGCCCGCCTGAGCGAAAGCGAACATTGCACGAAATTCGTGCAATATTCGGGTTTCTCCTGACTTTTACTCATCTTCCTCGGTCACGCGCAAAACCTCCTCAATCGTGGTAACCCCCCCCCCGACCTTCACCCAGCCGTCTTCGCGCAGGGTGCGCATGCCCTGCCTGACCGCCGCCTGTTTGATCACATTTGACGACTCCCGGCCTATAATCAGCGGCCGGATGGCGTCGTTCACCGCCAGCGCCTCAAAAATCCCCCGCCGGCCGAGGAAACCCGTCCGCCGGCATTTCTCGCACCCGCCCGCTTCATAAATCTTGACGCCGCCCGCCGCCGGCGGCGGGAAGTTGATTTCCCTTAAAAACGATTCTTCAATTTCCTTCTCGCGTTTGCAGGCGTCGCAGAGCACACGCACCAGGCGCTGGGCAATGATCGCCTCAACCGAAGACGAAATCAGGAAGGGCTCAATGCGCATGTCAATCAGGCGGGTGATGGCGCCGGCGGCGTCGTTGGTGTGCAGGGTGCTGAAAACGAGGTGGCCGGTCATGGAGGCGCGGATCGCTATCTCGGCGGTCTCATAATCACGGATTTCACCGACCATGATCACGTCCGGGTCCTGGCGGAGGATGTGGCGCAGGCCGGCGGCAAAGGTCAGACCTATTTCCGGGCGGACCGCGATCTGGTTGACGCCGCTGATTTCATATTCAATCGGGTCCTCAATCGTGATGATCCGCTGGTCAATAGAATTTATCGTGTGCAGGCAGGAATACAGGGTGGTGGACTTCCCGGAGCCGGTCGGGCCGGTTACCAGCAAAATGCCGTGCGGTTTTTCAATGAGCTTGCGGATGACGGCCTCGTCGGACGGGTTCATGCCGATGCTGTCAAGCTCCAAAAGGCCCGTGCCGCGCGTCAGAAGGCGCAGGCTGATGCTCTCGCCGTAAACGGTCGGGATCGTGGAAACGCGGATATCCAGGCTTTCGCCGTGAATGCTGAGCCCGATGCGTCCGTCCTGCGGAAGGCGTTTCTCGGCTATGTCCATGTTGGACATGACCTTGATGCGCGAAACAATGGCGGGCTGGAAACGTTTCAGCTGGGGCGGCATGGAGGTCTGATGCAGCACGCCGTCCACGCGGTAACGGATGCGCAACTCATCCTCCATCGGCTCAAAATGAATGTCCGTGGCGCGGTCTTTATACGCTTCCCAGATCACCTGGTTGACGAACTTCACGATGGAAGCCTCCTGGTCCAGGTCGCTCAGGTCAACCTTGGTCAGAATTGACTCCTCGGAATCATCAATCGCGTCGTCTTCCATAAGTCTTTCCATCGTGTCGGCCCCGACCCCGTAAAACTTGTTGATGGCCTTGGCGATATCAGCCGCCGGGCTCAGCACCATCCGCACCCTTCCGCCCGAGACCAGGCGGACCGCGTCAATCACCGCGGCGTTGAAGGGGTCATTGGTGGCAACCTGCAAAACACCGTTTTCCACCGCAAGGGGAATGATATTATACTGAAAGACCACCTTGGCCGGCAGTTTGCCGAGGGCATCCTTGGTGATGGCCACTTCATTCAACCTGATAAAAGGCAGATTGAGGATTTTCCCGACCGCCTCAAGAAATTCAGCCTCCGCGGCGTAGCCCGCCTCAACAATCATCTGGGTAATGGAAAGGCCGCCCTCGCTCCTGCGCGCGAGAACCGCGCCGACTTGCTCGTCCGTCAATAGTCCGCAGCGCTTCAAGAGGCCCGCCAGCCGCGGCGGCGGAGCCGCGGACGCCGTTTTGTTCCCGGAAGCTGGAGTTGTATCCGACATGTTTTCAATTTATGGCATTTAAAGGCAAAAGTCAAGTTCCCCCGCCGCATCCCCCCCCGTCCCAAGGACAACAGCTTCCCGCGGAGATAAAAAACCGGCCAAGCCTGCCCAACCCCCGTCATCCCGGGCGCGTCCAAAACAAATTTTTTTTTTATTTGACTTAAAACGCGCATCCATTATCTTATTTCCCTCGTTGCGCGAACTTAATACGAACTGAATCATATTTGAAAAGGCCATTATGAGCGCTTATGCGGTAATTGAAACCGGCGGAAAACAATATCTGGTTCATCAGGAAGATGTCCTGCAGGTTGAACTCCTGGACGCCGCCGCCGGCGCCGAAGTTGAACTGACTCCGGTCCTCGCCGTCTCCGATGGAACAATTTTAAAAATAGGCCAACCCCGCCTTGACAACGCCGCGGTCAACGCCGTTGTCGTCAAACACATCCGCGGCCCGAAAGTTGTGTCTTTCAAAATGAAACGCCGCAAGGGATACCACCGCAAGAAAGGCCACCGGCAGGAATTGACCGTGCTGAAGATCAAGGAAATTACAATCTGAATCGGAATTCAGGAGACAGCAGTCAGAACGCAGAAACAAAATGGTTCAGCGGCCAGCAATCGTGATTTTGAATTTTGTTTTCAAATTCCGAACGGCTATTGTTGACTACTGACTACCGGATCTGCTGAAAGGAAATTATGGCGGAAAAAGGCGGCAGTCATGCGGTAAACGGGCGCGACAGTTGCGGCAAGCGGCTGGGCGTGAAATGTTTTGACGGACAGTTCGTAAAGGCGGGATCCATCATCACCCGCCAGCGCGGCACAAAATTAATGCCGGGCGCAAACGTCAAGCGCGGCCGCGATGATACCCTTTTTGCGCTCAAGCCGGGCGTCGTGCGGTTCGTCAGGAACAGCAAGCTCGTCAAAGTGGAAGAGACCGCCGCCGCTAAGTGAAAGGCCACCGCTTTATTGAAACGGCGAAGGTGAAAATCTTCGCCGGCAAGGGGGGCGACGGCTGCCGCAGTTTCCGCCGCGAAAAATACGTGCCGATGGGCGGCCCCGACGGCGGCGACGGCGGCCGCGGCGGAAACATCATCCTGCGCGCCGATAAAAACACCGATTCGCTCCTCGCTTTTTATTACCGCCCCGAACGGCGCGCGCCCGACGGCGGACACGGCCGCGGCAAAAAGATGCACGGCCGGAACGGCGCCGACCTCACGCTCAACGTCCCCTGCGGCACGGTTGTCAATGACTTTGAAACCGGGGAGCAGTTTGCCGACCTTGTTGCCGACGGGGAAATGTTTCTCGCGGCCCGCGGCGGCAAGGGGGGCATGGGAAACTGCCACTGGCTTACCAGCACCCACCGCGCCCCCACCGAACACACCCCCGGGGAAGCGGGCGAAGCCAGGAAACTGAAACTGGATTTGAAAATCGTGGCCGATATCGGCCTGATCGGATTTCCCAACGCCGGCAAATCAACCCTGATCAGCGCCATCAGCCATGCGCACCCGAAAATAGCGCCCTACCCTTTTACCACTCTTTATCCGGTCATCGGCACGGTGCAAGACGGCCCTTTCAGCGATCATGAATTCAAAGTGGTGGATATTCCCGGCCTGATCAAGAACGCCCACGCCGGCGTAGGGCTGGGACACGATTTTCTGCGGCACGTGGAGCGCACGCGCGCGCTGGTTTTTATCCTGGACATGGCCGGGACCGACGGCCGCCACCCGGCCGATGATTATCTCGTCCTGCGGGATGAAATAAAACGCTACAAGGCGGAACTGCTTACGCGGCCATTCGTGGCGGCGGCCAACAAGATGGACCTGCCGGAAAGCGCCGGACTGCTGAAGGAATTCGTCAGACGCACCGGAATCAAACCCCTGAAAATAAGCGCGCTGAGCGGCGACGGCATTGACGCCCTGAAAAATGCCATGGCCGGGCTCGTCCGGCGCAGTCATGCCGCGCGCAAGAGGAACAAAGTCCGGCCGGAAACAACCCGCATGAATTGCAATGGCCTGGATACAAAAAACGGTTAAGGAGAATCTTTCAATGCAAAACAAATGTCCGTCCGCCGGCATATTATTCGCGGCCATACTATTCCTGACCGTGTTCGCGCTGATCCCCCCGGGCGCGCGGGCGGCCTCCTATCCGGCCCGCGGAAAAGCAGTTGCCGCCAGAGCGCCGCAGGCGCAAACCGTTCCGCCCCCCCGGGAACTGCCGGATGCGGAAGAAGAACCATCTTATATCCCGCCCTATATCGCCCTGGGAATCAAGGCCGGCACACTGGGGGCCGGCGCCGAAATAACGCTGGGCGTGCTGGAAGACGTGTTGAACGTGCGGGCGGGAGGGAATTACCTGCATCTGAGATTCAGCGGAAAGATAAAGGACGTTGATTACGGCGTTGACCTCAACATGGCCTCGGTGCCGCTGCTGCTGGACTGCCATCCCTTTTGCAATAATTTCAGGATTACCGGCGGATTTATTTTGAACCACAACCGCCCCGGTTTGGACGCGAAACTGAACGAGACCCAGAAAATCGGCGGCCATGATTACACGCCCGAGGAGATCGGCACGCTCAGCGGGAGCGTGAATTTTAAAAAATTCGCGCCCTATGCCGGAATCGGTTTCGGCAACGCGGTCGGACCGCATACTTCATGGAATTTTGTCTTTGACCTGGGCGTTATGTTTCAGGGCTCCCCCGACATCAGCCTGACGGCGGACGGCTCAAAATCCGGCGACCCCGTTTTTCAGGCCGACCTGGCCCAAGAGGAAGGGAATGTCCAGGACGAGGCCGATAAATTCAGGTTTTACCCTGTTCTGGCGGTCGGAATTTCATATCAATTTTAAAACGGCCGGCCGTTATCCGAAACTTGCCTGTTCTCCAGGCCCGCCCCGATTGACCATCATTGTATCCAAAACCCGATGGGCGCAGTTTATAAACTGCGCCCATTGGCTTGCGATAAATTATTTTTTTATCCCAGCATTGAGCATGGCGTTTTATGATTCCTCCGTATATTTTACGGAAAAAGACAGCAAACGCCAATCAAGACCGCGCGGGCTTGAAGAGCCGCGTTTCAATGATCTCGCAGAGGATATGCCCGAGCATGATATGCGCCTCCTGAATCCGGGGGGTATCCTGCGAAGGCACGGCGAGGCAGTAATCGCACAACCCGGCCATTTTCGCGCTCTTTTCGCCGGTAAACCCCACGGCGACAATTTTCATTTTCCGGCACTGCTTGAGCGCCTTCAGAATATTCGGCGATGAACCCGACGTTGAAAAACCGATGAACATATCGCCTTTCGCGCCCAGGGCCTCTATTTGGCGCGCAAAAATGCGTTCAAACGACGAATCGTTGGCAATCGCGGTCATTACGGAAGTATCGGTTGAAAGGGCGACGGCCGGAAGGGCCGGACGGTCAAAACGGAACCGGTTGACAAACTCGCCGGCCAGGTGCTGGGCATCGGCCGCGCTGCCGCCGTTGCCGGCCAGCAGGATTTTGCGGCCGGAACGGCAAACCTTCACCGCCGCGTCGGCAATTTTCGCCACGCGCGCCATGAACAAGCGGTCGGCGAGAATGCTCTGCTTGGTGCCGATTGAGCTCTGAATGGTTTCGCTGATAAATTTACCGGCATTCATTTTGTTTCTTACTTTCTCCTTCCATTTTAAAATTTTATTTTTAAGACAACCGCTCCGCCGGGCCCGCCAATACCAGAAATGAATTGGCGAAAAAAGGAAATTGATTATTGGCGATAACATTCAGCAAGGCAAGCTTTTCGTCAAAAATCCGGTAGCGGACGCGGTCATAATTGGGCGCGTTCCGGAGGATACGGTTTGTTTCCGGCAGAAAGGCGTCGCTGAAAATTTCATCCGGCAATTTATAATCGGGATACGGATAAAAATACTGCGGGGCGGAAAATCCCGCTTGCTTCAAAAGGGCGGAAAGCTCGGCGCGCGACCAGGTTTCGGCCGGACCGCCCGCGGGATAGCCTTCCAGACCGTCAAACGCGCGGCCGGTATGATCATCGCGCGCGCCGGCGAAATATTTCAGGCCGAACCTGTTCTCAACCGCCGTAAAAAGAATGCCATCCGGCTTGAGAAAACCGCGGCAGATTTCCAGCAGACGGACGGCCGGCGATTCGCCCGCAACCAACGAACGGGCATACTCCAGCACGCCGACCAGCGTTATATAGTCAAATTTTTTCGCAAACCGCAAATCGCGGATGTTGCCGGCGATAACTTCCAGGTTTTCAAGAGCGCGGTGCCGCTCGTAAATAATCCGGCTGCGCCGGAGGGAAAGCTCAACCGCGGTGACTTTTGCGGACTTTTCAGCAAACAGCCCGGTCAAGGCGCCGCAGCCGGCGCCGACTTCAAGCAAATGCGCGTCCCTGCGGAACGGATACCATTCCAGCAGGTTCCGGCGCTCCGGCGAAAGATGATACAAGACCGGCCAGCGGCTGTCCGCGGCAAGAATAACGGAAATATTTGCGCCGGACTGGAACCAGCCGAGCATTTCATCCTCAACCGCGCCGTCCGAGTAAAGGTCGGCGCCGGCATGATATTCTGTAATCAGTTTCGCCATCGGTTAAAAGCTAATCAAAATGTCAAACACGGGACTAAACACGATTGACCGTAACACTGCTCCCCAGATCATACCAGCCCACCATGGGCATTAAAGAAGAAACCTCAAAGAAAACGGCGTCATAAAGGCGGTGATAGACAACAATGCCCTCCGCATCATAGCCGACGCAACCGAGGGAGAGCGCGTATCTCCCCGACTGCATGTTGAGCACCTGTTCAAAACGCACTTCAACTTCTTCGCCCTTGCGGAACATACCCGGCGAAATTTTCTTGTATTCGGTGTTGGTGCCGGTTATTTCAAGCCCCTTCAAATCTTTTATGGTGAAGGCAAAAATCGGCTCGGCAATTTCATCCAGGAATCTGACCCTCATCCGGATTGTAAACGGCCGGCCGTTTTCCAGGAAACGGGCCGGGCGGTTGGATTCATCATGCAAGCCGCAATCGGCAATGAGCGCTTTCTTGTTGCCGTAAGAAAGCGCATCCGCGCCGGCCGGCGGCCCGGCATCCGCGCCGGAATCGGGAAAAGCGCAGCCCGCCATGATCCGTTTGTATGCGTCCACCGCCTGCTTCGGACCGCCTTCCGCAACCAGCCGCCCCCGGTCAAGAACAACGGCCCGGTCGCAATAGCGAATGACGGTGTCCAGGGCATGGGTCACAAAAATAACGGTTTTGCCTTTTTCCCTGAAATCGGCCAGCTTGCGGAAGCACTTCGCCTGAAAGTTCATATCCCCGACCGCCAGAGCCTCGTCCACAATCAGGATGTCGGGATCCACGCTGATGGCAACGGCAAATGCCAGGCGGACGAACATGCCGCTTGAATAGGTGCGCACCTGCTGGTCAAGATAATCGCCGACGCCCGCAAAGGCGATCATCTCATCCATCCGCCGGTCAATCTCGCGCCTGGTATAGCCCATGATCGTGCCGCTGAAATAAATGTTTTCCATCCCGGTCAGCAGGGGATTGAAGCCGGCCCCCAGCTCAAGCAAGGCCGCCACCCGCCCCCGCACAAAAACACCGCCGCCGGTGGGCGTTAAAATGCCGGCGATAATTTTAAGGAGCGTTGACTTGCCGGAGCCGTTGCGGCCGATAATGCCCAGGGTTTCACCGCGTCTGACGCGCAGGGAAATATCCCGAAGGGCGTAAAAATCCTGGTGATATTTTTTGCGCGGGCGCAGCAGTTCCCGGAACCGGTCGGAAGGCCGGTGGTAAAGCCGGTAAACCTTATTCAAATGTTCAACGCTGATCATAATCAATCGGCGGCGGCAAATGGCCGCCGGGCCGGAATAATCGGCCGTCTCTACGGCAGCCAGATTCTGACCTTCATAATCCGCCTGCCCCAGCTGAGCGCTTGCCGGTGAGAGCCGAAAAACAATTCAATATGATTGCCCCGGATGCCGCTTCCGCAATCTTCCACGCGCCCGTAGCCGTAGCCGGGAATATACATGATCGTGCCGTAAGGATAAAGCGATAAATCGGCGGCAAGGGTGCCCTTCCCGGCCTTTTTGCCGCTGGCGGTGACGCCGACTTTTTTCGGCTTGCCTTTCAAGGGGCCGCCGGCATAGACCGGGCGCCCGAGCCAGTTGCGTTCCCATCCGCAGCATTTTCCGCACTTGCAATAGGCGGTAATCAGCATTTTTTTTTCCAGCGGCCGCGCACCCGCCGGCGGCCGGATAGTGGCGCACCCGCCGGCCAGAAGAAGCGCCATGGCCGCGCAGAAACATTTCAAGCAATAGAAATTCATTTTGTCCGCCCCGTCCCCGATCTTTCGCCGGCGACTAAAAAGCCTGAGTTTTAACATAACGATTAGCCGATTCTGCATCACAAGACAAGCTATTTTCCGGGCCGCCGGAAAAGGAAAAAAATTAAGGAAATAATCCCGCCGCAAGCCCGCGCGCGGCGCTCAAGCCCCTGATCCGGAAATACTTTTTGTCTTTGATAACCGCGGCAAAAATGATATTTTCCCGGCAACAAGACAAATACCTTTAAATCAGCACGGCCCATGCATGCCAAACCAAAACATCTGCGCGCGGCCCTGGCGCAAATAAATGTCGTCCCCGGCCAGCCCGCGCTTAACACCGCAACCATGCTGAAGGGTATCGCCGCGGCAAAACAAAAAAAAGCCCGGCTGATCGTCTTCCCGGAACTGGCCATTCCCGGCTACCTCATCGGCGACAACTGGGAACGGAACGCCTTTCTGCGCGAATGCGAAGAATGCGGCGAGCGGATTCGCGCGGCCGCAAAAAACATCACCGTCGTCTTCGGCAACGTCGCCATGGACTGGGGCCGAAAAAACGAGGATGGCCGAGTGCGCAAATACAACGCCCTCTTTGTCGCCGAGCGGGGAAAATTCATCGGCCCGCGCGGCGCTCCATACAATTTTGTCATAAAAACCCTCTCGCCGAATTACCGCGAGTTTGACGAAAGCCGTTATTTTTACGATTTGCGCAAGCTGGCGCAGGAGCTGGGGCAAAAACCCGAAAAACTCATTTCGCCGGTGAAGGCCTGCGGGCTCGCCCTGGCCTGCATTCTCTGCGAAGACGCCTGGGACGCGGACTATGGCGTTTCCCCTCTGCGGATCATGGCGAAACACCCCGTTGACATCATCCTTAACAGCAGCTCCTCGCCCTTCACTCTCAATAAAAACCGCAAGCGTGAAACTGTTTTTTCCGGGCACTGCGCCCGCCTCCGGCGGCCGCTTATCTACGTCAACAACGTCGGCATCCAGAACAACGGGAAGACCGTTTACACTTTTGACGGCTCTTCCTGCGTCTACGACTCCGGCGGCAATTGCCGCCGGGCCGGCAGGCGGTTTGAGGAAAACATACAGGTTTTTGACATTCCCATGGACGGCACGCCTTTCGGCAGGCAACCCGGCGGAGCCGAAGACGACATCGGCGCGATTTACGAGGCCTTATGCTCCGGACTGCAGTCATTCCTCAAGCAAATCGGGATAAAACGGATGGTCGTCGGCCTTTCCGGAGGAATAGACTCGGCGGTCGCGGCCTGTCTTTGCCGGCAGACGCTGCCGCGAAAAAACCTGCTGTTGATAAACATGCCCGGGCGCTTCAATTCCCCCGTTACCATCCGTCTGGCGCGGGCAATCGCAAAAAATCTTGGATGTTATTACGTTGAAATCCCCATAGACCCAAGCGTCAAACTGACCGTATCCCAAATTGACAATCTGGCCATAAAATCATTTGCCAACGCCTTGCGGGGACGGTTGCGCCTGAACGGGCCCATCCTGGAGAACATCCAGGCCCGCGACCGCTCCGCGAGGATTCTGGCGGCGGCCGCGGCGGCCTTCGGCGGCGCGTTCACCTGCAACGCCAACAAGGCGGAAATGACAATCGGCTACACAACCATGTACGGCGACCTGGCCGGATGTCTGGCGCCGCTCGGCGACTTATGGAAGCGCGAAGTCTACGCGCTGGCAAAATTCATGAACAAGAATATTTTCAAGCGGGAAATCATTCCGGCGGAATGTTTTGACTTAAAACCCTCGGCGGAGCTCAGCCCAAAACAGAACGTGGACAAAAACCAGGGCGACCCGCTTTGCTATCCCTATCATGACCGGCTCTTTGCCGCCTGGGTTGAGCGCTGGCAGAGGGTTACCCCGGAGGAAATCCTCGCCTGGCGCCTGGCCGGCAGGCTGGAAAAGGAAATCGGCTGCGAAGTGAAGGCCGGCGATATTTTCAAGAACAATCGCGTCTTCATCGCCGACCTGGAACGCTGGTGGGAACAATACTGCGGCCTGGGGATCGCGAAACGCATCCAGGCGCCGCCGGTCCTGGCCGTTAAAAAACGCGCCTTCGGCTTTGACCACCGCGAGGCGCAAACACCCCCCTGGTACAGCGCGCGCTACCGGAAATTAAAACAGCAATTGCTGAAACGCCGTTTTTCCTAAGGCGGCAGTGCCGCCATCCAAACCTTTCCCGGCTGGCGATCCGTCGGTCTTATTTAGGGCTTCTACGCTAAAGTGTATCGTGTTTAAATGGAACGGTTCAGCCGCGAAAACGAACCAGTCCCCATTGCGCAGGAAGGGGCTGCCTGCGCTTTTTTTGCATGAATTCCATCATTCATCACTGACAAATCCGTTTCCCAAAAACGCGGATTATGGGCTTGTCCCCCGCCAACCGGAACATTATAATGGCGGCGTTAATAATTTTAATCGGCAATTCAAAACCAGGAAAGGAAAGAAATATCATGTCGGAAATCACCAGCGTACACGGGCGGGAAATACTGGATTCGCGCGGCAATCCCACGGTTGAGGTTGAGGTTCACTTAACGGGCGGCATTATCGGACGCGCGGCAGTGCCTTCCGGCGCTTCCACCGGCGAACACGAGGCGCTGGAACTGCGGGATGGCGATCAAAAACGCTACGGCGGCAAGGGAACACTGAAGGCCGTCAAGAACGTGAATGGGATCATTCAGGATACCCTCATCGGCCTGGACGCGATTGACCAGGTAAGAGTTGACCGCACGCTGATTGAGCTTGACGGAACTGAAACCAAAAAGAAACTGGGCGCAAACGCCACGCTGGGAGCTTCGCTGGCCACGGCCAAAGCCGCAGCCGAGTGCCTGGGAATACCGCTTTTCCGTTATATCGGCGGCGCCAACGCCAAGGTGCTGCCGGTGCCGATGATGAACATCATGAACGGCGGCGCTCATTCCGACGCCCCGATTGACCTGCAGGAATTCATGATCATGCCCAGGGGCGCCTCCTCTTTCAAGGAAGCCTTGCGCATGGGCGCCGAAGTGTTTCACGCGCTTAAATCCATCCTGAAAGGCATGAACCTCAGCTCCGCCGTGGGCGATGAAGGCGGTTTTGCGCCCAACCTGAAAAACAACACCGAACCGCTGGAAGTAATCGTAAAGGCCGTCGCAAAAGCCGGTTACGAGCCCGGCCGGGACGTTTTTATCGCCCTGGACCCGGCCGCCAGCGAGTTTTATGACGGCAAACGCTATGTCTTCAAAAAAAGCGATAAGTCTTCCAGAACATCGGAAGAAATGATCGCTTTCTACACCCAGTTGGCAAAAAAATTCCCCATCATCAGCATTGAGGACGGCCTGGCGGAAAACGACTGGGCCGGCTGGAAGCTGATGACCGACAAAATCGGCGATAAAATCCAGCTCGTCGGCGACGATCTGTTTGTCACCAACACCAAATTCCTCAAAAAAGGCATTGCGAGCGGCACGGCCAATTCCATTTTGATCAAGCTTAACCAGATCGGCACGCTGACCGAAACGTTAGACGCCATATCCATGGCCAACCGCGCCGGTTACACGGCCGTCATCAGCCACCGTTCCGGCGAAACGGAAGACACCACCATCGCCGACCTGACGGTGGCAGTCAATGCCGGCCAGATTAAAACCGGATCGCTTTGCCGCACCGACCGCGTATGCAAGTATAACCAACTGCTGCGCATAGAAGAGATGCTCGGGAAAAACGCCGTTTATGGTCTTAATTAAGGCATAAAACAACAAAGGTGCATTAGGCCAAGGCCGGAGATTATTTTATGTTTTCTTTCCGGCTTTGCGCCTTATCCCTTTGTGCCGCCTCCGCAGGATGAAATTCTGGCTTACGCTTTACCGGATCGCATCGGTTGTTTTTGCGGCGGTAGTGATTATTGCCGTGATCAGCGCCTTCCTGCCTAAAATCAGGCAGAACCAGGAACGCCAGCGCAAGATCACCGCCCTTGATGAGGAAAACCGCCGCAAGGAAGAGGAAGTTCAGGCGTTGCGCAGGCAGCAGGAGCTGTTTACCACGGACCCCAAGCACGTTGAGCGGCTGGCGCGCGAGGAACTGGGTAAGACCAAATCCGGCGAAACGATCTACCGTTTCAGCGAAAAAAAGACGAATACGCACCTCAAGCGCCGGCAATAAAAACAACCTGGGCGGGGGAAAGACCGGAAAACCGGCAAAACGGCCCTGGAACGGGGCGGCACCCCCCGCCAGCACGCCGGCCAATCCCGGGTGTTGTTCCATTCCTGCTCCACAGCGGCGCTGTCAATTGATTCCGCCGGACGCCGGGCATCCGCGAGCATGCCGCCCTTCAAGGAAACGGCATTACGCATAAAAGCGCTTTCCATTTTAATTTACGGCGCCAGGCGGCCGCGTCAACCGGCGGCGGGGGCGCCGGACTGCGGGTCATCTTTGGAAGAACAAGCCGGGGTCAGCGCTGATGCATCCTTCCGCGGACGAATGATAGAAACCGTTATTGAAACAAGCAGGATAACAAAAATCACGCCCAAGGCGGCGCCGACCGGGATATGGCAGATATCGGAGAGCAGCATTTTCACGCCCACAAAAGCCAGGATCGCGGAAAGCCCGTAATTGAGATAGCAAAACAGCCGCGCGATCCCCGCCAGCACAAAGTAGAGCGCCCGCAAGCCCAGAATGGCGAAAACGTTTGAGGTATACACGATAAACGGATCGAAAGTAATGGAAAGGATGGCGGGGATTGAGTCAACCGCGAAAATGATGTCCGTCGTCTCCACGATCAACAGCACAATAAACAAGGACGTGGCGAAAATCCGGCCGTTACGTCTTACGAAAAACCGGCCGTTTTCATATCCGGCCGAAACGGGCATCAGCCGGCGAAACAGCTTGATCAACGGGTTTTTCTCCGGATGAATCTCATGGTCTTTCTGAAAAGCCATCTTGAGACCGGCCAAAACCAGGAACGCCCCGAAAATATAAATGATGAAATGAAACTTCTGGACCAGGGTGATGCCGGCGGCGATAAAAAGCGCCCGCATGATCAATGCGCCCAGCACCCCCCAGAAAAGGACTTTGGGCTGGTAACGGGATGGCACGCGGAAATAGGAAAAGATAAGCAGAAAGACAAAGACATTGTCCACGCTGAGGGAGAGTTCTATCAAATAACCGGTTGTAAACTCCAGGGCCTTCTCGGAACCGCGCCAGAACCAGACCCCCATGTTGAAAATGAACGCAAAGGCAACCAGACAGCCCCAGCGCATTAAAGCCGCTTTAAGGCCGATTGTATGGTCTTTGCGCTGGAAAACGCCAAGGTCAAAGGCCATGACCGCGAACATAAAAACGCCGAAAATACTCCATAACAAGGCCTGGCTTGACATCAAATCCTCTTATCGCATAAAATGAGGGGCAATTGGTTTTCCGGCGCCGCCGGGTTATAACGCCACGTCATGAAGGTTTTCGTCGGCCGCCTTCTGGGTCAGCAGCGTATTGCGCGAAGACTCAATCACTTCGGCGGTCATCAAATCCCCGGCGGCGGATTGCCCCCGGATTTCCCTTAAAAACGAATCAAAATAAAAACCGGCCGGCCCCGGCGGCGGCAGAATGGGCCGCGGTTCTTTCTCGCCGTTCCGGTATAAAATTCCGTCCTTGTGATTCGCCTCAATGAGCCCCGCGGAGCCCCAGATCGTAAAACGCCAGTATTGCGGAAGCGAATAACCGAAACTGTCCGGGGCGAAATAGGAAACATCGCCCAGGACCCCGCAGCCGTTGTCCATGGTCAGCATGAACTGGGCCGCATCCTTGAAATGCGGCGCTTCCTTGAGCCGGGCGTTCCAGTTGCGCGCCGCATTCACCCGGACAAAGCGCAAACCAGTCATCCAGGGAATGGAATTGAAGGCGTGAATGGCGATGTCATTGATTGTGCCGCCGTGTTTCCCCTCCTCAAAGTACCAGCCCGGCCTGGCCCGGTAGTTTAACGGATGCTGGCCGTTACATGCAATTGCGTGGATTTCCCCGAGCGCCCCGGCGCGGATCAAATCCCGCATCGCCAGCGTGGTGCCGCCGGAGCGCTGGTCCAACTGACAGCCTACCGCCAGCCGTTTTTGCCGCGCGAGATTTTCAATTTCATCAAGTTCCGCCAGGCGGACGCAGATGGGCTTGTCGCTGATGACGTGCTTGCCGCGCTTCAAGGCCTCAATAAGGATCGCCCCCCGCCGGGCATAATAATCGCCAACGGCCAGAATATCAAAATCAAGTTCGTCCAGCATTTTTTCATAATTCTCATGCGTAATTTCCGCCTGCGCAGATTTTTTTAACGCCGCGCGCGTTTCGGCGTGCTCCTCGCATGCGCCGGCGATTTCAACATCGGCGCGCTTGGCTTTATACACGCTGAAAATATGTCCATGCCGAAACCCCATAAACGCCATACGCAGTTTTTTTTCCGTTCCTTTATTCATAATTTTCCATCCTTTTCACGGTAACCCGCAAATTTCACATGGCAGGCGTAAAGCCAGTTGCGCCGTATTCCATTATTCATGCGGGGCCGCGCGGCCACCGTTTTCATCCGCCCCAGCGGGAGCCGCCTCCGGCTTTTTATAGGCAAGCGCCAGCAACAGTCCGGCCGCCAGCATTCCGGCGGCCGTGTAAATGGCGGCTTCCCTGAAACACGCAAAGACCAAAGGCCCGACAATACCCGCTGCGCCCCAGGCTGTCAAGACGGAGCCGTATATCCGGCCGACATGGGCGGGGCCGAAAGAATCGGCCACGAGCGCCGGCATGACGGCGAATCCGCCGCCATAACACGCCAGCAGGTAACAGGCGGCCGCCGTGAATAAAGCGACGTTTTTGACCTGCGGCAAAAG